>CAJAHZ010000334.1 GCA_903939665.1 uncultured Pseudomonadota bacterium
CGAAAGCCATTTTTTTGGCTCTTGTGGGCGATTTTTTTTGTCGGCGCGGGCGCTGGCTTGATGGTCATCGGCAGCATTGCTGGCATGGCCAAAACAAGCATGGGGGAAAACGCATTTGTCGCCGTTGCCATTCTGGCAATCGGGAATGCTGGCGGCAGAGTCTTGGCCGGTGTGCTATCCGACCGGGTCGGTAGAAAGCGGGCGCTCTTCGCCGTATTTCTGTTTCAGGCAATTTTGATGTTCGCTGCCATCCCGGTAACCTCCACCGCAACGACGATCCCCTCAGTCGTTGTTCTGCTGGCGGCGCTCATCGGCTTTAATTACGGGGCCAACCTCGCATTGTTTCCGTCTTATGCAAAGGATCTGTGGGGCATGAAGCATTTCGGAGTGAACTATGGTGTGATGTTCACTGCTTGGGGTGTTGGTGGCCTTGTCATGAGCCGCCTCTCCGAGACGCTAGTAGCGAGAACTGGTTCCTTCCAGGCATCATTCGCCGCCGCCGGGTGCTTGCTTCTGGCGGGCTCCGTGATCATCTTGCTGATGCGGGATAAAAAGGAGGAGATGCGCCAAGCATTACGGCGCCAGAAAGCAAAGGACGCATTGGAGTAAAACTTGGCTCCAAGTGGAACCGGATTTGGTGGGTGTAATTAGTCAGGGGCCGGATGGCTGCTATGCTCAGGCGAACGGGTGATTTTCGGTTGAAATAATGGCTTTTCGGGGGGCAAGTCACGTCGGGGCGTTACCGATCATGCGAATCGTTTGACGCAAGCCAAAGCATTTTCATCGTAGGCCGCGCATACTTCGGCTTGCGTCGTTTCTGTTAGGGTTTTTTCGAGATGTTTCATGCTTAAATTCATTGCCCTGCTGTCCGTTGCATTTCTCTCCGCTTGCGCTGCGCCGCAATTACGCGGTACCGGCGACCTCGGTCTGGTGATCGAGCGTGCCAGCGGGCATCTGACTCTGGTCGATACCAGCAAGCGCGCGCCCTATGCGCGTATTGAAGGGCTTGGCGATCTTTCGCATGCCTCGGCCGTCTATTCGCGCGACGGGCGCTATGCTTATATTTTCGGTCGCGATGGTGGGCTGACCAAGGTCGATTTGCTTGAAGCGCGCATCGTCAAGCGCGTGATGCAGGCCGGCAACTCGATCGGTGGCTCGATTTCGCAGGATGGACGCATTGTTGTTGCGCAAAACTACACGCCGGGCGGTATCAAGGCGTTTGACGCCGAAACGCTCGAACTGCTCTCCGAGGTGCCTGCCGAATACGCGCCGGGCAAGTTTTCGAAAGTGGTCGGTTTGGCCGATCTGTCGGGCAACCGCTTTGGCTATGCGCTGTTCGATGGCGGCGAAATCTGGGTGAGCGACTTCTCCGACCCGCGGCAGCCGAAAACGCAGCGCTATCCCGCGGGCTTGCAGCCCTACGACGGCCTGGTGACACCCGATGGGCGCTTCTATCTGGCCGGGCTGTTCGGCGAGGATGGTGTTGCGCTGCTCGACACCTGGCTGCCTGAGCAGGGGACGCGCAAGATTCTGGAAAATTACGGACGCGGGCAGGAGAAACTGCCAGTGTTCAAGATGCCGCATTTGCGTGGCTGGTCGGTGGCGCAGGGGCATGCCTACCTGCCGGCGATCGGCCGGCACGAGGTGCTGGTGGTCGATACCGACAACTGGCGCGAGGTCGGGCGGATCAAGGTTAAGGGGCAGCCGGTGTTTGTCATGGCGCGGCCCGATGGGCGACAGATTTGGGTGAATTACGCTTTCCCCGATAATTCGTGGATCGAGGTGATTGATACCTTGACCGGCAAAATTATCAAGACGCTGGAGCCCGGCAAGGCCATTCTGCACCTGGAATTCACGCCGCGCGGTGAGCATGTGTGGCTTTCGGCGCGTGACGACAACAAGGTGCTGATCTACGATACGGCGACGTTCGCCAAGGTTGGCGAGTTTGCCGCACAGGCACCGAGCGGCATTTTCTTCACCAGCCGTGCAAACAGGACGGGATTTTAATCGACATGGACGAAGCGCTCGACTTTCATCTGCTCAACGATTTTCAGCGGAACTTCCCGCTCTGTTCGGCGCCGTTTGCCGAACTCGCGGCCAAGCTTGGCGTCGCCGAAAGTGTCGTGTTGCGCATGCTTGAGCAACTGCGTCGCGAAGGCAAGATCTCTCGCGTCGGCGCCGTCTTCGCGCCGAAGCGCATTGGCGCCAGCACGCTGGCCGCGATGGCGGTGCCGCCGGAGAAGCTCGGTATCGTTGCCGAAGCGGTGAATCGTTTTCCCGAGGTCAATCACAACTACGAGCGCGAGCATCGCTACAACTTGTGGTTTGTCGTGACCGCCGGATCGGAAGGGCGCTTGCAAGCGGCGCTGGGCGCCATCGAGTTGGCCGCCGGTTATCCGATTCTCAAGCTGCCTCTGGTGCAGGAGTACCATATCGATCTCGGGTTTTCGTTGAACGGGAAAGGTGAGAAGCAGCCGCCGAACAAGGCGCACGCAACGCCATTTGCCCCGCCAACGCCGCTGGATGAGCTGGAGCGCCGTCTGGTGATGGCTTTGCAGGAAGGCCTGCCGCTTTTCATCCGCCCGTTTCAGGTGCTGGCCAGTCGCGTCGGCTGCGACGAGAGCGAAGTGCTCGAGCGCATCCGTCGCTGGTGTGCCGACGGCATCATCAAGCGCTTTGGCGTTGTTGTGCGCCATCACGAGCTCGGTTATACGGCCAACGCCATGCTCGTCCAGGACATTCCGGATGAAGAGGTCGCCCGCCTTGGTGAAATACTGGCGCGCGAAGCCGGCGTGACGCTGTGCTATCAGCGCCCGCGCGTGTTGCCCGATTGGCCGTACAACCTTTTTTGCATGATTCACGGTCAGGTACGTGAGGAAGTTGAAGCAAAAATCGCCGAACTGCGCAGCCGTCTGAAACTCTCCGATTACGCCTGTGACACGCTGTTTTCTCTGACCCGGTTCAAGCAGACCGGCGCCCGCTATGCGTGAGGCGGCGTCGATCGACGCGCTTGATCGCGCGATCATCGACCGTCTGCAGGGCGATTTTCCGATCAGCGAGTGCCCGTATGCCGAAGCCGCAGCAGCGCTTGGCATCGACGAAGGTGAGTTGATCGCGCGCTTGCAGCGTTTGCTCGATACGCGCGTGCTCACCCGTTTCGGTCCGATGTTTCAGGTGGAACGCATGGGCGGCTCCTTCGTCCTCGCGGCGATGCGTGTGCCGGATGCGGAGTGGGAGCACGTTGTCGAGGCCGTCAATGCTTTTCCCGAAGTGGCGCATAACTACCGCCGGGAGAGCAGCCAGAACTGTGATTTCAACATGTGGTTCGTGCTCGCCACCGAGAAGCCGGATGGCATCGAGCAGGCCGTGCAGAAGATCGAGGCGGCCACGGGCTTGTCTGTTTTTCCCTTCCCCAAGTTGAAGGAATATTTCGTCGAGATGAAGCTTGAGGTGCGTACGTGAACAAGGCCACCGACGATATTGATCGCCGTCTTGTCCTCGCCACGCAAAGTGGCTTGCCGCTAGTGCCGCGTCCCTATGATGAGCTTGGCGCGCAACTGGGCATCCCGGCGGCAGAGGTCATGGCGCGGCTGGCGAGCATGCTGGCGAGTGGCGTCATTCGCCGTATTGGTGCCGTGCCCAATCACTACGCCATTGGCTACACGGCAAATGGCATGAGCGTTTGGGACGTACCCGATGAGCGTATCGATGAGTTGGGCGCACGGGTCGGCGCGCTTGATTTTGTGACGCACTGCTATCACCGGCCACGCAAATTGCCGGAGTGGCCGTATAGCCTGTTCGCCATGGTGCATGGTACTTCGCGTGAAGAAGTGCTGGCCAAGGTGGCGCAGATCGCCGAGTTGCTCGGCAGTGATTGCCGGGCGCACGACGTTTTGTTTTCGACGCAGATTCTCAAAAAAACCGGATTGCGCATCGGCGCCTGACGTCTTTTGCCAGCCATAAAAAAGCCCCGTCGTTTTTGCGTCGGGGCTTTTTTTACGCTTCGGGTCAGCCTTCGGCGACCCGCTTGGCAATGTGCGCCAGCGCTTCTTCCACCTGGTCGATAAGGATCAGGCATAGATCGCCGGCCTGCAGGCTGGCCAGCGCGGCATCGATGGCTGTGAATTCGCCGTGGATTTCCTTGATTTCCTTGGTGCGCGTGGCATTTTTCAGGCCAAGTTGCAGTAGTGCGAGCACTTCGCCATCGGCGCGTCCGCGCTGGCATTGGTCTTCATAGAGTACGACCTGGTCGAAAGCGTCACCGATGATCTCGGTTTGCTGCCGGATGTCTTCGTCACGTCGGTCACCGGCGCCGCTGATCACCACGCAACGGCGTTTGGCCGGCATGTTGTCGATGGCGCTGACCAGTGCCTTGATCGCGTCTGGGTTGTGTCCGTAGTCGGCAATCAGTGTGGCGCCGCGGTAGTTGAACAGGTTGAAGCGTCCGGGGGCGCTTTGCGCGTCGTTAACAAAGCTGGCGAGGCCCGCGCGGATGATCGCCCAGTCGATGCCCAAAGCCCAGCCGGCGCCAGCGGCGGCCATGGCATTTTCGATCTGGAAACCGATGGCGCCGTTCTGGGTGACGGGGATTTCGGCCAGTGCGATGCGCTGCTCGAAGCTGCCCTCGCAGGCGACGATGGCGTCGCCATCATGATAAATCACGCGTTTGCCCTGCGCGCGGTGCATGGCCATCACCGGATGCTTGCGGTCGCAGGCAAAGAAGGTGACCTTGCCGGGGCAGGCGTCAGCCATGCGTACGACCATCGGGTCGGCTGCATTAAGAACGGCGACGCCAGTGTCCGGTATGACGTTGCGCACAATGACGCGTTTCACCACGGCCAGATCCTCGACCGTGCTGATGTACGAGAGACCAAGGTGATCGCCCATGCCGATGTTGGTGACGACCGCAACATTGCAGTGGTCAAAACCAAGGCCTTCGCGCAAGACACCGCCGCGTGCGGTTTCGAGCACAGCGGCGTCGACGTCGGGGTGGAGCAGCACATTCTTGGCGCTTTTCGGGCCGCTGCAGTCGCCGGTGTCAATGCGCTGCCCTTCGATGTAGACGCCGTCGGTGCTGGTCATGCCGACCCGCAGGCCATGGCGACCGAGAATGCTGGCAATCAGGCGAACCGTCGTCGTCTTGCCGTTGGTGCCGGCGACGGCGATCAGCGGGATACGTGCATCGTCGCCATCGGCAAACATGTTCGCGATGATTGCTTCGCCAACCGCACGGCCCTTGCCGAATGACGGCTGCAGATGCATGCGCAGGCCGGGTGCGGCGTTCAGTTCGACAATGCCGCCACCCTGGTCTTCAAGCGGTTTGAGTACGCTGTCGCAGACCACGTCTACGCCGGCAATATCGAGGCCGATGGTTTGCGCGGCAGCGACGGCGCGCGCGGCAAAGTCGGGGTGGACGTCATCGGTGACGTCGGTCGCCGTGCCGCCGGTCGACAGGTTGGCATTGTTGCGCAGGATGACACGGGTGCCGCGCGCCGGTATGGAGTCGGCGGTCAGCCCCTCGGTTGCCAAGCGGGCAAGGGCAATGTCGTCGAAGCGAATTTTGGTTAGCGAAGTTGCGTGCCCGACGCCGCGTCGCGGGTCGCTATTGACCAGTTCGACGAGCTCGCGGACGCTACGCACACCATCGCCAATCACCGTTGGCGGTTCGCGCCGCGCGGCAGCAACCAGTTTGTTGCCGATGACCAGCAGGCGGTAGTCATGGCCGGGGATATAGCGCTCGACGAGCACTTCGTCGCTGACTTCGACTGCCACCGCGTAAGCGCCTTCGACTTGCTCGCGGGTGAGCAGATTGACGGCGACGCCTTTGCCCTGATTGCCATCCTGCGGTTTGACGACAACCGCACCGCCAATCTCACAGGCGGCGGCCCAAGCGTCTGCCGCATTCAGTACCGGGCGGCCGACCGGCACCGGGACGCCTGCCGCGTGCAGCAGGGTCTTGGTCAGTTCCTTGTCCTGCGCGATCGCCTCGGCAACGGCGCTGGTCTGGTCGGTCTCGGCGGCCTGGATACGGCGCTGCTTGCTACCCCAGCCGAACTGCACCATGCTGCCTTCGGTCAGGCGGCGGTAGGGAATATTACGCGCCACTGCGGCGTAAACGATGGAGCCGGTGCTTGGTCCGAGGCGTACGTCTTCGTCGAGTTCACGCAGGCGCCGCAGCGCATCGGCAAGGTCAAATGGCTGGTCATCGACCGCAGCACGGCACAGCGCTTCGGCGAGTTCGAAAGCGAGCCGCCCAACCGCCTCTTCGCTATATTCGGCGATCACTTGATAGGTGCCGGCCTCCAGTGTCGGCGCGGTGCGGCTGAAGGTCACCGGGCAGCCGGCCTGTGCCTGCAAACCGAGTGCGGCAAATTCCAGCGCATGCGCCATCGATACGGCCTCGTCATGGCCGGCTGGCTGGAGCATGGCGATTTCAGGGAAGCGTTCGCGCAGTCGTAGCTCGAAACCGGGAATGTCGCCAATGGTGCACTCGGCTTCGGTGCACGAGACAATCGCCTCAATCGCCGTATGCCGGCTCCACAGGTTGGGTCCGCGCAGTGCTCGAATACGTGATACTTCCATGAACAGTTTCCTCGTGTTTCTTACTCAGTACGGACGTTTTGGCATCCGTGTGCAGACAGCGTTTCGTCTCAAGCGACGGAGAAGGTTTCGATCCCGATGTGTATCAGGTCAGGCGTGATGCCGAGCGCCCACGCTGCGCCTACCGCCGCAAGTACATTTTCGATTTGCGCGTGTGCCTGCCCGCCATCGGCCAGCGGTATGTTTTTCAGCCGGGTCAGGACAATTTCATCCGCGCCGCTGGCCAGTATCAGTTGACCATCGCAGACCAGCACGGCGCGTTTGCCTTGCGCCCGGTGTTCTACGATCACCGGCAGGTCGGCGTCAAGCGCGAAGTAAATCACCTCGCCATCGCACAAGTCGGCCATTTCAACCAGCATCGGCTCTCTGGCATTGAGTATGGCAGCGCCCTTCGGCAGGATCAGATCAACCTGCGTGCGCAGCACGTTGTAGACCTGCTCGGGCGTTTCGATGTAGTAGCGCCCGTAATGTTGGGCGGGTTCGATGTTGGTGACGACGCCAACCTGACAGCGGTCATAGGCCAGGCCTTCGCCGAGAATGGTGTCGCTGCCGTTTTCGAATACGGCGGCTTCAACAGCGCGGTTCATCAGGATGCGATTGGCGGCTTCCCATTTTGCCCGGTCACCCTTGTCAACCAGCCGACGATCAAGGAAGAGGCCATCACTGCAGGCCAGTCCGGTGTGTTTGCCGGAGAGGGTGAGCAGTCGTGCAATCAGACGCGCGACGATGGTTTTGCCGAAACTGCCGGTCACGCCGACAACCGGGATGCGCCCATCGTCGCCGTTCGGGAACAGGTGATCGACGATGGCGCGCCCAACCGGGCGTGCGACGCCGTTTTCCGGTTTCAGGTGCATCAGCAGGCCGGGGCCGGCATTGACTTCGACGATGGCGCCGCGTTGCGTATCGAGCGGCTGCGAGATGTCTTCGGCGACCAGATCGACGCCGGCGATGTCGAGCCCGACGATGCGCGCGGCGAGCGAAGCCGCAGCTGCTACGCTGGGATGTACCTGGTCGGTAATGTCGCAGGTCATGTTGCCGGTACGCACAATGAGCACTGAGTGGTCAGCCGGCGGCACGGATTCGGGCGTGAAGCCCTGACGTGCGACTTCATGCCGGGAAACCATATTCCTGTCGAGCTGTATCAGGTCGAGCGGAAATTCCTCAGCCTCGCCACGTCGTGGGTCACAGTTGAGTTGATTGTCGATTAGTTCGTTGATCGTCGATTTGCCGTCGCCGACCACCGATGCCGTTTCTCCGCGTGCCGCAGCGACCAGTTTTCCGCCAACAATGAGCAGGCGATGTTCTGATCCGTGAACGAAGCGTTCGACGATGACGCCACTGCCTTCTTCAATAGCGGCCGTGTAGGCGGCTTCGATTTCCTCGCGCGTCATCAGGTTAGTGAACACGCCACGTCCGTGGTTGCCGTCATAAGGCTTTACAACCACCGGCAGGCCGATGTCGCCAGCGGCATCCCACGCGTCTGCCGGGCTATCGACCATCCGCCCTTCGGGGACCGGTACGCCGCAGGATTGCAGCAGGCTTTTGGTTAGATCCTTGTCGCGCGAGATGCTTTCGGCGATCGCGCTGGTGCGGTCGGTTTCGGCGGTCCAGATGCGGCGGCTCTTCGCGCCGTAACCGAGCTGTACGAGATTGCCGGTGGCTAGCAGGCGAATAGCCGGGATCCGTCTGTCCTTGGCGGTTGCCGATTCAACGATGGCCGCGGTGCTCGGCCCGAGCAACTTGCGCTCGGCCATGTCACGCAGATGTTCGACCTTGCCGGCGACGTCGAAGGGGGTGTCCTGAATCGCCGCCATCACCAACTCGCGACCGGCGAACAGGCAGGCGCGGGTGATGTCGTCGTGCCAGGCGCGGATGGCGACCTTGTATACGCCGCGCACGGAAGTCTGGCGTGCCTTGCCGAAGCCGCCGGGCATGCCGGCAAGATTTTGCAGTTCAAGCGAGACGTGTTCGAGGATATGTGCCGGCCAGGTGCCTTCCTCAAGCCGGCGCAAAAAGCCGCCGCGCTCGCCATAGCTGCAGCGGTGTTCGATCAGTGAGGGCAGGAAGGCTTTGAGTCGATCGACGAAGCCGGGGATGGTATTGGAGGGGAAGTCTTCGAGCTCCCCGATATCGACGATGGCTTCGATCACCGGACGGTAGGTCCAGATGTTCGGTCCGCGCAGATGGCGGATTTCGAGAAACTTGATGTCTTTCTTTTTCATTGGGTCAGTATTTGCGCAGGCCGGCATGAAGCGATAGGGAGTTGACGCTGGTTTGATGCCAGATTAACGCGGTTTGCGTCAAATGGCTGACCATCAACTGAAATATTTCGGTGGCGGGGGTCACAAAAAGCGGTCCAGAATCTTGCGGCTGTGCGCATCGAGTGCATAACGGTCACGAATCAGGAAGTGGATGCCGTGACTGTCGGAGATCAGCAATCCTGGCGATGTGAGGCGACGAATGTCTTCCTCTCCCTTGAGCACCAGATGTGTTTCTCCATGATCCGTTTCAACGTGCCAGGTGCTCGGCGTCGCAAAACTGGCAACGCTGATGATGCGCTTGATTTCGGGCATGAACTCGCGAATCGCCAATTCGGCCTCGATCAGTGCGCGCAGTTCGTCCGGCAGGTCGGTCAGGCGGTCGATCCAGGCCAGTTCGTGGCCGTGCGGGTCGACCAGCGCGATCCCCTCGTTCGGTGCGGCAATCGGGAAGGCGCGCACCGGTACGACGCCCTCATGGGCTTCTCCGTCGGCGCCGGTGAATACCAGTTGCCCGAAGGCGTTGTGACTCAGCAGGTAATCGGGCGTGTTGCTCATTCGCGGTCTCCATCGGCCTGGGGGCTTGCATCCAGTCGGCGAAGTTCGTCTTCGGTATCGACGTTGCGTGCCTGTGCCTGGTAGAGGCGGTAATAGTGTCCTTCGCAGGCCATCAGTTCATCGTGGCTACCGACTTCGACGACACTGCCGCGATCGAGTACCACCAGCCGGTTGGCATCGCGCAGGGTGGACAATCGGTGTGCAATGGCAATGGTTGTGCGGCCGCGCACCAGATTGTCGAGGGCCTTCTGAATTTCCTTTTCGGTCGTTGTATCGACCGATGAGGTGGCTTCGTCGAGGATCAGGATCTTCGGATCAATGAGTAGCGCGCGGGCGATCGAGATACGCTGCCGTTCGCCACCGGAGAGCGCCTGGCCTCGTTCGCCGACCAGCGAGTCATAGCCGTGCGCCAGGCGCAGGATGAACTCGTGGGCGTGCGCGGCGCGGGCGGCAGTGATGATTTCGGCGCGCGTCGCCTCGGGTTTTCCGTAAGCGATGTTCTCGGCGATCGTGCCGAAGAAGAGGAAAGGTTCCTGCAGGACAAGGCCGATATTTTTCCGGTACTCGGCGACTGGCAGGGAACGGATATCCACGCCGTCGATCAGGATGGCGCCTTCGGTGACATCGTAGAAGCGGCAAATCAGGTTGACCATGGTGCTCTTGCCCGAACCACTGTGACCGACCAGACCGATCATTTCACCCGGTTCAATCTTGATGCTGATGTCGCGTGTCACGCTGCGTGTGCCGTAGCGGAAGCCGACGTTGCGCAGCTCGATGCGACCGGTAACCACCGGCAGGTGCACCGGGTTGACCGGCTCGGGAACGCTGGAAATGTGGTCGAGGATGTCGAAGATGCGTTTGGCGCCGGCTGCTGCTTTTTGTGTCACCGAAACGATGCGGCTCATCGAATCGAGGCGCAGATAAAAGCGGCTGATGTAGGCCAGGAAAGCGGTGAG
>CAJAHZ010000335.1 GCA_903939665.1 uncultured Pseudomonadota bacterium
GCTTCGAGTTGCTTCATCAGCAGCAGTTCCTTGCCAACCGGGATTTTGGCCAGTGTGCCTGTAGCGACCGGCGTGCGGTAGAAGCGCATGCCGTCGACGTCATCAAAGGGATCGGACGTTTCGCCTTGCTTGGGTGAGGTGATATGAAAGGTCTCCCATCCCAGCTTGCGCTGCTCGCGCAGGATCGACAAGGTACGGAAGGTGTAACCGCTGTGCAGCGGGATTGAATGATCGAGCACATGGAGAATACGCAGACTCATGACGGCACCACCGGTTGCGTGTTGGACGGGTTGGTTGGAACAATGATGGATTCATCCAGCACGTTGCGCAAGAAGGCTTCGAACATCAGGAGAGTCCATAGCGGCGCACTGTAATCACGCGCGCCAGACTGATGAGCATCAACCAGATGCTGCAGATATTCATGATTGAACCAGCCGGTGGCTGCCAGGCGCGGGCCAAGCACGGCCTGGCGTGCGCGCTCCTTGAGCGGGCCGCGCAACCAGCGGGCGAGAGGCACCGAAAACCCCATTTTTGGCCGATAGAGTATGTCCTGCGGCAGATGCGGCTCCATCGCTTTTTTCAGCAGATACTTGCCCTCCTGTCCGCGCACCTTGAGCGAAGAAGGCAGCGTGGCAAGCCACTCAACCAGTTCGTGATCCATCAGCGGCTCGCGAACCTCAAGAGAATGCGCCATGCTGGCCCGGTCCACCTTGGTGTTGATGTCGCCAACCAGATAGGTTTTCAAATCAAGATACTGGATTAGCGCCAAGGGGTCTTCAGTACCCGCCCGCCCGGCATGATGCTCAAAAACATCCAGCGCGTTGTACCCGGCAATTTCGCTCTTGAACTTGTCGCTGAAGAGTTGCGCACGCATTGGGTCGCGCAAGATCGAGACAGAATGAAAATAGGCCTCCACCGAACTGCGCGCCACCCCTTCAAAAGTTGTCTTGGCGCGGAACATGCGCGGCGCCCAATCGGCTTTCGGGTACACGCGGCCAAGCAGACTGAAGAGCGGTCGGCGAATCGCACGCGGCAGCGCCGAACGCAAACGCTCTTCCATCAGATGTAGCCGATAGCGGCGATAGCCGCCAAAGGTTTCATCGCCACCGTCGCCAGACAGCGCCACCGTTACATGCTTGCGTGCCAACTGGCAAACCCGGTAGGTGGGGATCGCCGAACTGTCGGCATAGGGTTCGTCGTACAGGCGCGCCAGCGTATCGATCAAATCAAAATCATCACTTTCGACCATTTCGACATGGTGGTTGGTGTGGTAGCGGTCGGCGACTGTTTTGGCAAATTCGGCCTCGTTGAAGGCTGGATCATTAAAGGCGATAGAGCAGGTGTTGACCGGTTCGCTCGAAAGACCAGCCATCAGCGCGACGACGGCGCTTGAATCAACGCCACCTGATAGAAAGGCACCGAGCGGCACTTCCGAAATCATGCGCAGGCGAATCGACTCGCTGAGCTTTTCAGTCAGTTGGTGGCAGGCTTCATCCGCCGCAATCGGACTATTCAGCGTGAAGCGTACATCCCAGTACTCCTTGGGCACGCCGGCCGGCTGGCCGCGGCGCAGTGCCAGCGTGTGGGCCGGCGGCAGCTTGCGCGCCTGGCGAAAGATGGTTCGCGGCTCAGCGACGTAACCCAGCGCAAAGTACTCTTCGACGGCCAGCGGGTCCATGTCGCGAGC
Organism: uncultured Pseudomonadota bacterium; assembly: GCA_903939665.1. GTDB lineage: Bacteria > Pseudomonadota > Gammaproteobacteria > Burkholderiales > Rhodocyclaceae > CAJBIL01. The sequence continues at coordinate 1,688 of CAJAHZ010000335.1, forward strand.
CAACCCACCATGCGCCAGCAAAGACTTCAATTCAGAACCAAAGAGGAAAGTACCATCCGGTAACAGCGCGTAATACAGTGGCTTGACGGCCAGCCGGTCGCGCGCGAGGAACAGCGTTTCACAGTTGCGATCCCATAGGGCGAAGGCAAACATGCCGCGGAAGCGCTTGACGCAATCCTCACCCCACGCCTCCCAAGCATGAACGATGACTTCGGTATCGCTACGTGAGTGGAACACATGACCCAATGCCTGCAGTTCGGGAATCAGTTCCTGATAGTTGTAGATTTCGCCGTTGAAAACGACACAGACACTCTGGTCCTCGTTGTATAGCGGTTGCTGGCCGGTCGATAGATCAATGATCGATAGGCGCCGGTGACCAAGGCCAAGGCCAGCCTCAATATGCAAACCTCCTTCGTCCGGGCCGCGATGGTGCTGCGATTCGTTCATGCGCGTTAGCACCGCACGATTGATCTCGCGCTTGCCACGGGTATCAAATATTCCGGTTATGCCGCACATTTTGTCGGTTCACTTCTCTTCATCATTTTTTGCAGGAACACGCTTCTATAGCGCTCGACCATGCCGTCGAGCGCAAACCCTTCCAGCGCGCGCTGCCGCGCAATCAAGCCTTGTTGCCTGGCCACATCCGGGCAGGCGTAGTGCGCCCAGATTGCATTGGCCAGGGAGGCCTCGTCTTCCGGCGGCACAAGATAGCCGGTTACGCCGTCTTCGACCAGTGCCGGCGTGCCGCCAACCGCCGTCGCAACGACCGGGAGAGCGCAGGCCATGGCTTCCTGCAGGGTGCAGGAAGTGCCCTCAATTTGCGAGGGGAGAGCAAAGCAATCCAGCGATCGCAAGATTTCAGCAACATCACTTCGGGCGCCAGGCATCCAGGCCAGATGTTGACACCCAGCAGCAGCGAGAATTTGCTCGATATCGGCGCGCAGCGGCCCTTCGCCAATGATGACAAGACGCATGCGTTCGCTGGCTTCAGGGTGCTCTTGCAGCAAGCGGACGAATGCTCTGGCCAGCAACGGCTGATTTTTAACGGTCTGCAGGCGCCCAACAGTTCCCACCACCCAGTGCTCGCCAGGTTTAAACGGGCAACCGGCAATCGATATCGCATGCGTGGCTGGTACAAAGCATTCGGTATCCACGCCATTGGCGATCAGCGAGCGCCTCGAAGCGGGCACGCCAATCGCGCTGGCGAGGTAGCGATCAAGATCTTCCGACACAGAAACGTAGTGACTTACAAAAGGTTTGTAGAGTTTACGCAGCTTGCGATAACGGGGGTTGGAGCCGTTCAGGTCATAAGCATCCCACCCGTGCTCGGCATGCACCCGCAAGGGTATGCGCGCTAGCCAGCCCAGCGGGACGGTTTCCAGTGCCGCCAGATTGCAGGTATGGAGAACATCCGGCCTGAGTTCGCGCAGCAATTTGTAGATGCGCGGGTAAAGCGGAATGGCGTGGCCCGGCGCCTTGTTGAGTGCGATGAACTGGACGTCGGGGCGGGTGATGCGATCCTTGAAATCACTGATATGGGTGAGCGAAAGGATGACATGCTCAAACGCATCCTCCGGCAGTCTATTGATCAACTGGACGATGACGTTTTCCAGCCCGCCAATTGAAAAGCTATAAACCACATGGACGATACGACAGCGTTTGTCAGACATGGCCGTATTGCGCCAAGATGTTTTGCGGATCGTGCAGAGAGGCGGCGTTGCCCGACGTCATCGCTTATCCCTGGTCCGGCTCAATGCGCGCTCGATCTCTGGTGCTGCCGCATTGACAAAGGCTTCCAGCGCTGCTTCGCCCCCACCAGCCTGTTCCTTGGGTGCATAAACGATAATCACGGCCGAATCATCACCCTGCCCGGTAAGGCGAGACAAAGCTGTATAAATTTTGGCTTTGACATCGCTGGACGTCAGATGGCCATTAACCCAGTACCACTGCCAGACCATCATGCGTACGGAATCTGTTGATCGCAATTCGGCTGTGCGAATGGAAATCGATTGCTGATCGAAGACAATCTGGCGCGAGCCGCCGGCAACCTTTGCCCACAGCAAATCGTTGCTTTTTACCAGAACGTTATTCGAACTGACTAGCTTGTGGCTGTAGTCTTGGTTGCGGTAATAACCTAGATACAGGCCCACCGCTCGATTTTCAGCCATGAACGTTGTTTGCACTGTGGCGGAGGCATTCTCAAAGCGCGGCGTCCAGTCGGCAACGTTGGTCGTAGCGGCCGGCCAGCCGGCAATCGGCCCAAGCGTTTCAATCCGGGATATCTGGGGCGGAACACTGCGCTCAATTTGCCATTGAGCAAGCGGCCAAATCGCCGCCAGCGCGGCGAGAACAAACGCCACGGTTAACGGAGTTGCATTGGCCGCAAGTCTGCCTGCAGAAGGCATGGCCGATGGCGCCGGTTGCGGCGGAAGCTCATCCTCGCGCCAGCGTGAGCCAATCCAGAACATGACCATGATCACCAGACCAAAAAACAGCCAGCCATAGATCAGATGGTCTACGCCAACCGCTAACTTGTTGCTGGAGAGATGCCCGAGCATAACGATCATGTAGGCGCGCAGCCAGTTGGCGACCACCGGCACAACAAATGCAACGCCAACAAAAATCAACCGCCGTTTGAGTGAGTGATAGCTCAGATAGGCGAAGAGTGTCCCGACGGTGAGCGAAGCGATAATGTAACGCACGCCACTGCATGCTTCAACGACCGACCAACTGCCCGAGGGAATGACGAAATGCAGCCCTTCACGATAAACCGGAATGCCGCTCAGGCGTAAGCCGAGCACGGTAAAGTTAGCCGTCCACTCCATCAATTGCGGCAGGGCAAACTCACCAAACGGCACGGCAAAGTAGAGAAAGGCCAGTGGAAAGGCGATGCGCCGGGCAACCGGCAAACCAAGCACAGCCGGCACGGCCAGCACCAGCATCGTCGTCAGTGCAAACTGCGAGACCACGCCGACCGTGGCCAACTCGCCCAGCAACCAGACAAAACCGGTCGCGGCGAGCGCCAGCAACGCCCAGGCATTGGGGCGAGGTGTCACAAGAGCAACATTGCCGCGGATTCGCCAGATCAACCAGAGCGTGATGGGCGGCACGAGAAAACCATGTGTAAATGTTTCCGTGCGGCCCCATGTTTCGACCATTGCCATTGCGGTTTCGCGATAGAGCACGAGGATTGCGAAGATCGCGATGACGAGTGCTGGCAGAGCAGATCGCCACGCCTTGGCGGTCGCTTCGGTCTGTGCTGCGGCAGGTTGCTGCATACCAGGCTCAGTCATGACGATGCTTCCATTCTCGCTCCGCTAACTGGTTCATTGAGATACCGATCGATACTTGAAAGATGCGCATCCCAACTGTAGCGCGCCAGCACCTGTTCGCGGGCAGCCTTGCCCATGGCTGCAGCGCGCTCGGGAGAGTTCAGCAGTGATTCAATCTGCCGCAGATAATCATCGGCGGTTGCTGCTGTTAGGAAATCCCGTTCAGGCACGGCATCAACCGCCCCGGCACATTCCTGCGAGGCAACCACCGGCAAGCCCATGGCCATCGCTTCCAGCACTTTATTCTGGATGCCGCGCGCGATACGCAAGGGTGCGACAACGACGGCAGCATGCTGCAGATACGGGCGGACATCGTCGACGGTACCGGTAACCACGACGTGCTCGCTGGCGAGTGTCTGAACGGCGGGCGCTGGGCTGCGGCCGACGATGTAGAAGCGCAACCCGGGCCAACGCTGCAGCAACTGAGGCAGGACTTCTGTGGCGAACCAGCTGACGGCGTCGATATTCGGCCAGTAGTCCATGGCTCCGGTGAATACCAGTGGCAGCTCACCGGTCGCAAAGGGAGTGGGCATGACTTGCGCTGGCGAAAAGAACTCCGCATCGACGCCATTGCACATGGCTTCAACACGCCCTTTGCAATCAGGCGCGCTGCGCAGGAAAAGTTCGGTTTCGTTGTCCGTCACAAAAAAAGAGTGCGTCGCCTGTTGCGCAACAGCACGCTCGAAAGCCAGCAAACGCTCACCTTCGCGCCGATACAGCCAGGACATCGGCCAACGGTGGTTTGGCGCATATTGCGTCCACTTGGCCGAGTCGAGATCAACAAAATCGACCAGCGTACGCAACTGCGGCGCACCTTGAACATACTGAGCCATGGCCGAAGAGAAAATGACTGCCGCGTCGATTTGCTGTTCGCGCAGGGTGTGTGTAACCCAGGCTTGCAGCTCAGCATTGCGGTAATAAGGCAGCGTCAGCGCCTCATTGCTGAACAGGCCGCTAAGACTAAGTAGCTTGGCTGTACGCGGAGCAATGCGGGCGATGTGCAGGCCAGCGCAAAACGGCGGCAACTTATCAACATAGGCCTCATCCTGCGGATCATCAATAAATGTGCCCAGAAAAACACGATGCTTGGCCGCGAGATGCTTGAGCAAATGATACGAGCGAACCTTGTCACCCTTGTTGGGCGGGTAAGGCATGCGATGAACGAGGTACAGGATATTGGCCACGGGATCGCTCAGCCCAAATTACGCACGATAAACGGCCCGAGCCAATTGGCCAGGCTGATCGGCATACGCCGCCAGGTTTCGATAAGCAACTTGTACTTGGCGTTGTTCGGGTTGTTCTGCGGAATGCTGTCGTGCTTGTACAGGCAATATTCGTAAAACAGCGGCTGCGGCTCGAAGCCCCAGTTTTTCTTGAAGGAGTACGAGCCGGTACCCTGCTTGCTGCGGCCGTAGTCAAAGACACGGAGCCCGCGTTCGCAGGCACGCCGCATCAACTCCCAGTATTTAAAATCATTGGCGGCCAGATCGCGTGCCGAGAGGTCGTCACCTGCGTAATACGGCAGCACTTCGTCGCGGAAATAGAAGCTGAGCACGCTGCTCAATGGCCGCCCGCCCTCGTCTACGGCGGTGAGCACTTCGCAATCCTTGCCGAACACTTCGCACAGTGCCTTGAAATAGCGCTTGGGCATGGCCGGCGTGCCATGGCGATGAACGTTGTCTGCATAGAGGGCAAAAAAACGATCAACGTTTGTGTCGATCTCGCTGCGCAAACCGTTCTTGATACCCTTGCGCACCATGGCGCGCTGTTTGCGCGGGATGGCCAGCATGTTGGCTTCAACTTCCGCGTCCAGCACCTTGCGGAAGCAGACGTAGAGATCCTGCGTCGGCCACTCAGGGTGGCGCGCTTCAAGATTGCGCAGTTCAAGGTGGTCGACACCCAATTGTTTGGCGATGGCCTGCGCTTCGGCCTCCAGCGCTCTCGTTGCCTCCTGGCTGTTTGCCGCGACACCGCCATAGACGGCGAAGGGCAGTGACACCAGCGACTTGCCAAACAAAAGACTGCTTACATGGCCGAGCGGCAGGATGCCCTCAATAACGCCGGCTCGTTCAGCATAGAGAAAATAGGTTTGATGGCCGAAGACTTCGCCAACGATTTTCTGCCAGCCGGCTTTGTGGAAGAAGGTGGCGCCGGCGCAATCCGCGACGAAGGCATCCCAGCGGGCAATTTCCTCATTATCACCGGGCGTCAGGCGCCTGATTTTCAAGACGGAAGGCACGGCAGAGACTTCACCGGTGTCACTGCCAGACATTTTCATGATTTCACGATCGATGCTTTTTCAGAGCGCGTAGTCGCGCTACCGGCGAGAAAGACTTCGTCCATCCGCCCCCAATTGAAATCTGTGAGTAGGCGCTGCAAACGGGCTTCTGTCTTGTCCAGGTTCACATAATGGCGGAAGCGGGTCTTCGCATTGATGCCGTCGATGCGCGGCTGCCCGGCATCGATTTCCCATGGGTGGCAATAGAAGACTGCCGACTGACGATCGACCTGATTGACATGCTGCAATAGCCAGCGCGAAACGGCATAGGGCATCAGGCGAAAGTAGCCGCCGCCACTGGCCGGCCAGTTGCGATCGAAGAAACGGGCAGTCGTCACCGGCACTTCGAGCAGGCCAGCGCGCACTTGATGCGCAAAGCGCGGCGCATCGGGCATGCCGTAGTGATCGTGGCGAATCGGATAGATGCTTGAACTGTAGCGATAGCCTGCACGTTCAAGGCAATCAAAGGCCCACAGATTGCCTTCGCCGATGGAAAAACTGGGCGCGCGGTAGCCCTTGATCTCATGCCCCGACA
>CAJAHZ010000336.1 GCA_903939665.1 uncultured Pseudomonadota bacterium
CGGGAGCCGCGCGGATGGGCGATCTCGGCGATGACCTGTTGCAGATCGTGGCCCGGCAACAAGTCGAGATTAAGCGTTGCTGCGCCATTGGCCGCGATCAGATCGCGTAGCGGCGCCGACAGGGCGTAGATCAGGCTGCCTTCGACGCCGTTTTCGGAGATGACGAATTCGCCTTGTCGCTCGTGATGAATGCCGGTGGCGCCAGTGAAGGAAGCGACCACCGGTTTGATCGGCTGGCCGGCAAAACGCTCACGAAAATGTGCGCTCCAGCCGACGTCAAAACCGCAGTTCGACGGGCGCAGCGGTGCCACGGCCACACCGGCCTGCTCGAGCATGCTTGTCCAACGGCCATCAGAGCCGAGTTTGGCCCAGCTGCCGCCACCGAGCGCCATGACGAAAGCATCTGATTCTACGCGTTGTTCGCCAGCCGGCGTGCTGAAACACAATGATGTTTTGCCGTTTTTTTCATGTGCCAGCGCGCAGCAGCGATGTCGCATGTGAAAGCGCACGCCTGCTTCGCGCAGCCGGTGCAGCCACGCGCGCAGCAGTGGCGCGGCTTTCATGTCGGTCGGAAAAATGCGTCCCGAACTACCGATGAAGGTCTCAAACCCCAATTCATGAATCCACGCACGCAAGGCCTCCGGCCCGAAGGCGTCGAGCAACGGCGTGATGCGATCTTGCCGCGTGCCGTAACGCGCACGGAAGGCGGCCATCGGCTCCGAGTGGGTGATGTTCATGCCACCCTTGCCGGCCATCAGGAATTTGCGTCCGACCGATGGCATGGCGTCGTAAAGGTCGACCTGTACGCCGCCACGGCTCAATACTTCGGCGGCCATCAATCCGGCCGGGCCGCCGCCGACGATGGCGACTGAAAGGGGAAGGGGGGCAGCCGTCAACTTCACTGATCTGCCGTTTTTGCGCGGGCCTCAACGAGGTCGGCCATTGCGCTGTTGCCGTTACTGCTCAGTGCTTCGACAATGCCTGTCTGATTTTCCGCTGGCTGGTTCTGGCTGACCTTCCATTTGCCGCTGAGCCGGGTGATTTCAATCTCGATACCGACCACCGCCGCGATCATTTTTTCGACGTAGTCGTCGGGCGCATCGCTTACCGCCCATGGATGGGGAAGCGGTGCTTCGCTACGCGTTGTCAGCGCTTCAATCTGCTTGCGTATCCAGGTGGTGTCGTCGATGGCGCGTAGCATCCCGTGCGCATGGACCACGGCGTAGTTCCAGGTTGGCACCGCCTTGCCGGTTTCCTTCTTGGTTGCGTACCACGATGGCGAGATGTAGGCATCCGGACCTTGAAAAATGACCAGCACCTCAACGTCTTTGTCAAAGTCCTGCCATAGCGGATTGGCGCGTGCGACGTGTCCCTGCAGTGTGCCGAATAGCGTTGCGTCTGCCACAAGCTGCAGCGGGATATGGTTGGCGTCAAGGCCGTTTGACGTGATCGTGACCAGCGTCGCCAACGGATGCGCGCGCATCAGTTCGTGCATTGTTTCGATGCGCGGTTCGGCAAAATGTTTGGGCAGGTACATGGGGTTCCTTGACGTGGATTTATTCGACGGATTGCCGGGCCGGGCCGGCCAGATTGCTGCTCAGCCAGCTAAGCCCCAGTGCCGGTAAAGCCGCCTGCAGGCGCTCCGGCTGTGCTGTGGCGAGCAGGGTTAGCTGGCCTTTGCCGAGTGCCGAGGCGCCGGCAAGGCGGACGCACTGGCGGGCGACGGCATCGGCGACGTCAACAAGTTGCGCACG
>CAJAHZ010000337.1 GCA_903939665.1 uncultured Pseudomonadota bacterium
AGCCCCGACAGCGTGTCGAGGCCAAGTGCTTGATATTTCTGGTGGGGCGTGAGTGATTCGAACACTCGACCTACGGATTAAGAGTCCGCTGCTCTACCAACTGAGCTAACGCCCCAGAAACTGGACATTGATTTGGGGTTGGTGGGTCGGGCGAGATTCGAACTCGCGACCAACGGATTAAAAGTCCGCTGCTCTACCGACTGAGCTACCGACCCAAAAAACAAGAAGGGCGAATTATAGAGACCGGCTGGAAGACTGTCAACGCGAGCCCGGCGCGGCTGTTGAGCGGGCAAGGTGTGCGGCGAAATTGCAGTGATCATGGCGATGTGTTAAAACAATCTTTCGTAAAAAACAAACTTTCGCATAACCATGGTTTTTTCATTTTTCAAAAAATCGCCGGAGAAAATGGTCGCCAAGCCAGCTGCGGCCCCTCGCCCAAGAGAGGAGAGCGGCGCTGCGCCGTTGTTTCCGGCGGAAGATAAACACGGTGTGCCTGCTGTCGAGAGCCCGGCCAAGGCGGAGCCCGTAGCGCCGGCCAAGGGGCTCCCTCAGTCGGCCAAAGATACGCTTGATTTCAGCGATTTCCAGTTCAGCGAGAGCCCGCAGGATTTTCATATCGAGGTTGATGTTGATCCGGTTGAGGCCGATGTTGAACAGGTCGCTGTCCTGTATGCCAACGGACAGGACGACGCGGCGCGCGCGCTGCTGGAAAGTGCGGTGCGTGTTCATCATTCCGGCCCGGGTGAACGCCTGTGGCTGATGCTTTTCGATTTTTACCGATTGACTGCGCAGAAGTCAGCTTTTGAGGCGCTCGAAATTGATTATGCCCAGGCTTTTGAAAAATCGCCGCCGGCCTGGCGCGATTCATCGAAAGCGCCGGTTGCAGTCGCTGCAGTCGCAGGCAGCGCCTTGTTCAAGGGCGAACTGCTGGGCGACAATGATGCGGGTTTCGATGCCGTGCGTCAGGCGATGGAAAAAAATCCGAAACTTCGGCTCGATTTTTCCAAGGTGGTGAGCCTTGATGCGCGGGGCTGCGGTCGTCTGCTCGCGCTATTGCAGCAGGCGCGAAAGAACAAGCGTGAAATTGAGTTGCTTGGTCGCGACAGTCTTGGGGCGCTAGTCCAGGAGCGCGTTCAAACAGGGCGCGCAGAGGATGGCGAGTGCTGGCTTCTGTTGCTTGAACTTCTGCAATTGCAGGGGCAGCAAGAGGCTTTCGACGACGCGGCGATCAATTACGCGGTGACCTTCGAGGTGTCGCCACCGTCGTGGGAGCCCAAACGCGTTGCTGCCGCTGAGCCCGTTGCGGCAGTGGCAGCGAATGCTGCGAGCGATCGTGATCTGGTGGGAGAGGCTTATATTGCCCGCGGTGATATCAAGGCTTCCCGCTTTAATGATCTGCCGGCGTTCGCCGAGGTGCATGATCCGGTCATTATTGATTGTTCGGCTGTGACGCGTGTCGACTTCATCAGCGCCGGCGCTTTGCTCAACGTTTTGAGCACGGTCAGGCGTTCTGGCAAGCAGATCGTTTTTCGCCATCCCAATCATCTCGTCGCCGAATTGTTCGGTGTCGTCGGCCTTCGGGCTGTCGTCGAAATCGTATTCGCAAAACATTAGGAATCAGCATGGAGCAATACCACGGCACCACGATCCTCTCGGTGCGCCGCGGCAACCTCGTCGCCATGGGTGGCGATGGTCAGGTCACGCTCGGCAATATTGTTATCAAGGCCAGTGCACGCAAGGTGCGTCGGATTCATCAGGGCAAAATTCTCGCCGGTTTCGCGGGCGGGACGGCGGATGCGTTTACGCTCTTTGAGCGTTTCGAAGCCAAACTCGACAAGCATCAGGGCAACTTGATGCGTTCAGCCGTCGAATTGGCGAAGGATTGGCGTAGCGACCGTGCCTTGCGCCGGCTCGAAGCGATGCTCGCAGTCGCCGATCGGGAAAACTCATTGATTATTACCGGCAACGGGGATGTGCTGGAGCCTGAGCAAGGCATCGTTGCTATCGGCTCGGGCGGCGCCTTTGCTCAGTCAGCGGCACGCGCCTTGATTGAAAATACCAGCCTGGACCCCGCCGAGGTAATCCGCAAATCGCTGGAGATCGCGGGCGACTTGTGTATTTACACGAATCACAGCTTTACGATCGAGACGCTCGAATAAGTGGCTGGCACGGGCCTTTGTCAGATTCCCAAGATCAAGCGCATGCCTTGATAGCGGGCCTCAATTTCGCCGAAGCGCCCGGCGAAGCTCGTCCAGGACAAGCCCAGGCTGGCGCAGGCGCGCGCTGAAAGCTCCGGAACCCGGTTGTCTGGCGCATCGCCCAGTTCCAGGGCGTGGCTCAGGACGTTGGCGACATGCATCAGGTCGCCGAGTTCGCTGCTGTAGTCATCCGGTTTGTGGTGCGCGGCAATCGCCTCGCAAATCTCGTAGGGCAGGCGCCACATGCTTGCTAGTTGCCCCCCCGCGGCAGCGTGGTCGTAGCCAAAAACCGAAAGTTCCGCCGCCATCAGCGATACCTCTTCGGTTTGGTGCAGATGGATCGCGGTGGCGTAGTCAGCGGGTGCGGCGGCAAGCATCAAAAGCTTTCCGATGTCGTGCAGCAAGCCGCCGGTGAAGGCCATTTCCGGGCTGAAGTCGAGATGTTCGGCAAGTGCGCGTGCGCAGGTCGCGACGCCGAGCGTGTGCCGCCACAGTGCGCGCGAGTCGAATTCAGCCGTCTGGCTGTTATAGCGTTCGACCAGTGCCGTGGCGAGAATGATGCTGACGACGCGGTTTTCGCCGAGCACCATGAATGCCTGTCGTGCCGAGTCGACGCGGGCTGTGAGGCCAAAAGCACTGGCGTTGGCGCCGGCCAGCAAACGGCTGACGATTGCGGGGTCGGTGTTGATGTGATGAACCAGAGTGTCTACATCGGCGTCATCATCCTTCAGGGTATTGATGACGTGATGGACGATCTCCGGCAGCGATGGCAGCGCGTCGGCATGGCCGAGCAGTTCGTCGAGGCTTGGTGTGCTCATTGCGCGCCTTCCCGACGAAAAGCGAGAACGGCATCCTGCAGGACGTCCAGCGCTGTGCCGCCGCTATCGCAAAAGATTTGCCGGACTCGGGTCTCGGCGGTGCGTACTTCCGCATCGATGGTTTCAGCATCGCGTGTGTCGACCACATGGACGGCAACGGACTCGATCCCACGCTTGTTCAGTCGATCCAGCATGACGGCGTCGAGCACGGTGGCGGCGGCGAACAGGGTGCGGCCAGCGCGGTCGGTTAATGCCGAGGCCAGCGTCATCCCCGGCACCACGCATAAAATTGGCAGGTGAATTGTTCGTGATTTCATGGTGTCTCTCCTGTCGTCAGTCTGCCACAATCACATATGGTCTGAGAACATGATAGATTTCTTCCCCTTTTCGATGCACACAGCAGGCTCATCATGACGCAAATGACACCGCAGGAAATCGTTTCGGAACTTGATAAACACATCGTTGGCCAGGGTAAAGCCAAAAAAGCGGTCGCCATCGCGCTACGTAATCGCTGGCGGCGGGCGCAGGTGGCTGATCCGTTGCGTCAGGAAATTACCCCGAAGAATATCCTGATGATCGGGCCGACCGGCGTTGGCAAGACGGAAATCGCCCGCCGGCTGGCGCGGCTGGCCAATGCGCCTTTCATCAAGATCGAAGCGACCAAGTTTACCGAGGTGGGCTACGTCGGTCGTGACGTTGAAACGATCATTCGCGATCTTGTCGAGATCGCCATCAAGAGCGGTCGCGAGCAGGCAATGAAGGGCGTGCGTGCGCGCGCCGATGACGCGGCCGAAGATCGCATTCTCGATGCCTTGCTGCCGCCGGCACGCGGCAATTTTTTCAATGACACACAAGCCAGCGACGAGAGCACGACGCGTCAGAAATTCCGCAAAAAGCTGCGCGAAGGCGAGCTTGACGAGAAGGAAATCGAGATTGAAGTCGCTGCGCCGTCGATGCAGGCCGAGATCTTCGCGCCACCCGGCATGGAGGATATGACCTCGCAGATTCAGAGCATGTTTCAGAACATGGGGAGCGGACGTAAAAAGTCACGCAAGCTGAAAATCTCCGAGGCGCGCAAGCTGCTAATCGAAGAGGAGGCAGCAAAGCTGGTCAATGACGAGGAGGTAAAGCTTGAGGCGGTGAGAAACGTCGAACAGAACGGGATCGTTTTTCTCGACGAGATCGACAAGATCACCTCGCGCGGCGATGCGCATGGTGCGGATGTGTCGCGCCAGGGCGTTCAGCGTGACCTGCTGCCACTGGTTGAGGGCACAACGGTGTCGACCAAGTACGGAATGATTCGCACCGATCATGTGCTGTTCATTGCCAGTGGTGCTTTTCATCTTGCCAAGCCCTCGGACCTGATTCCCGAGTTGCAGGGCCGTTTTCCGATTCGTGTTGAACTCGACTCGCTGTCGGTGGCCGACTTTGAATGCATCCTGACGCAGACCGACGCCTGTCTGACCATGCAGTATCAGGCGCTGCTGGCAACTGAGGGGGTTACGCTTGAATTCGTTGCCGCCGGCATCCAGCGGTTGGCGGAAATTGCCTGGTCGGTGAATGAGCGGACCGAGAATATCGGTGCCCGCCGTTTGTACACGGTGATGGAGCGCTTGCTCGAAGAGGTGTCTTTTTCAGCCGGTAAATCCGGGCCTGAAACGATTGTCGTCGATGCGGCTTATGTCGATGGCCGGCTTGCCGAACTGGCGCAGAACGAGGACTTGTCGCGTTACGTTTTGTAGGCTTGCTCTGCAGCCTTCACGGTGCAGGCAGGGTGGCGATGCAGTTCTTGCCCTGCCGCTTGGCCTGATAGACGCCGTCGTCCACGCGGCGCACGAGGCTCTGGACGTTTTCTGGCGAGGCGTATTCTGTGACGCCGATGCTCACCGTGCTGTAAATGGTGGCGCCGGAAGAAAGTTTCAGTGGTGTTGCCGCGAAGGCCTCGCGCAAGCGTTCGGCGAGCAATTCGGCCGGGCCAATGCTGGTTTCGGGAAGAATGACGGTGAACTCTTCGCCGCCGTAGCGGTAGGCCGTGTCTGCGCTGCGCAGGCAGCTTTTGATTATCTGGGCCAGCGTCTGCAGGGCGCGGTCGCCTTCGAGGTGGCCGTAGGTGTCGTTGAGTTGCTTGAAGTTGTCGGCGTCAAGCAGGAGCAGCGAAAGGGGTCGTTGATACCGGGTGGCGCGTTCGATCTCGTGCCCGAGTTGGTCGTAAAAATGGCGTGAATTGTAGAGGGCGGTCAGGCTGTCGGTAATGCTCAGTGTCCGGTAACGCTGTTCGCTTTCGCGAAGCGCTTGTTCGGCGCGCTTCTGTTCGGTGATGTCCTGCAAGGTTTCAATCGCGCCAATGAATTTCCCTGCCGCATCGCGCAGCGGCGCAGCGGTGAAGAACAGCCAGCGGCCACTTTCACCGAAGTGCGGGAAAAAATCCTCCACTTCGAACGCGCCGCGAACCAGCGTGGAAGGACGGAATTTTCCGTGATAGAAACGATCGACGTCCTGCTCCAGCGCGCCGCTGAGAATCAGGTCGGCCATCACCGGACGCTCGGATTTGTAAAAAGCCCGCCATTGTTCGCGGGTGCCGATCATGTCGCGTGCCGCAACGCCGGTGGCGACTTCGCAAGCGTGATTCCAGTGCGTGACGCGATGCTCGTGGTCGATGACGAAGCTAGGTACCGAACTGCCATCGACAATCTGCGCCAGGAAGCTGCGACTCTCCTGCAGCGCGGATTCCGTGCGGCGGCGCGTCGTAACGTCCTGCAGCGTTTCGATGGCGCCGATAACCTGCCCGGCGCTGTCTTTCAAAGGCGCGGCTGTGAAGAACAGCCAGCGTCCGTTGTCACCGATTGACGGGAAGAAATCTTCGGCTTCAAAAGTGCCTTCGATCAGCTCGGATTTCCGGAATTTGTTCGGGTAATAGCGTTCAACATCGCCCTCGGACGCCCCATCGAGAATCAGGTCGGCAAGCGTCGGGTGCTGGGCGGGGGAGAAGGCGCGCCAGTGCTCCTGGCTACCCAGCATCTGGCTGGCCGGGATGCCGGAAATGCTCTCAAGCGCCTTGTTCCAATGAATAATCGAGTGCTGCTGATCCAGGACAAAGATCGGAATCGGGCAGCGTTCGACGCACTCGGCCAGCATGTTGCCGCTCGAATGTCCGGGTTGGCTGACCTGTTTCAGAATATCGTTCAAGGGGGCGTCTCTCGAGCAATCAATTGATGCGGCGCAAGCGAATGGCCAGCGAAATCTGCGCGCCCAGCCAGCCAAGAATTGCACCGGAACCGGCGAGTAAGGCCGTATTGCCGGCTGACAGGCCGTGCAGCGCAAAGTTGCCGCCATAGAGCGCGGCCAGTTCGCCCACCGGCGCAGCCAGCAGATGGACGCCGGCCGTGACGATCAGCGCGGCAAGCAGCCCGCCCAGCGCGCCCTGCAGCGCGCCGAAATAGTGGAAAGGTCTACGGATGAAGGCGTCGGTTGCGCCGATCAGCTTGGCGACCTCGATTTCAGCGCCTTGTGCCAGAATCTGCAGGCGAATCGTGTTGAAGGTGACCGCCACGAGCGCGCCGGCAAACAGGCAGGCGAGTAGCGTCACGACCAGTTTTCCGATACGCAGAAAGGCGTCAAAACGTTTGACCCAGGCAGAGTCTAGCTGAACGTGGGCGACTTTCGGCCAGCCGGAAAATGTTTTCGCCAGACGCTCCAGCGATTCCGGTTGCGCGTCGGTCGGTTCGACAACAAAGGCATCGGGCAAGGGGTTCTTCGGCAGGCTGGCGACGATTTCGCTCATCCCCTCCGAGGATTGCAGGCGTTTCAGCGCTTCGTCCTTTGCGATAAAGCGCCAGGCGCCGGGTTTTGCATCGCGCAGACGTGTCTGGATTTCGCCGATTTCACGCTTGCCGGCGTCGAGCGCCATGAAAATGCTGATCTGCTGCACGCTCGATGCGCTGCGTGTTATTTCGCGGAGATTGTCGAGAACGACCCAACCAGCGGTCGGCAGCGTCAATGCGATGCCGATGACGAGTAGCGACAGGCCGGTGTTCAGCGGCGATGCGGCAAGCCGTCGCAAGGCGTCGCGCAGTGCCGATAAGTGCTGGGCCAACCAGTTGCTCATGGCAGGGCTCCATCGCTTGTCGCTGCATCTTGCGGGCCTTGCATCTGCCCTTTTTCAAGGCGCAGGATGCGTGGCGAGAGGCGTGACATCCATTGCGGATCGTGTGTCGCGATCACAGTGGTGACGCCGACCTGATGGAAGGCGCGAAATATTTCGAGAATGTCGGATGCCGATTCTGCGTCGAGGTTGGCGGTGGGTTCGTCGGCCAGCAGAATGGCCGGGCGATTGACGACCGCACGGGCGATTGCCAGGCGCTGCTGTTCGCCGCCTGAAAGGGCGATTGGCAAGGCTTTTTCGCGTTCGCGCAGGCCGACCTTGTCGATCGCGGCACGCGCCCGCCGCACGGCTTCCCTCGCCGGAAGGCCGACAATGGCCAGCGGCAGCAGCACGTTGTCGAGCACGCTGCGGTCAAAGAGCAGCTTCTGATCCTGGAAAATCAGGCCGAAGTTGCGCCGCAGGTAGGGAATGGCGCTCCTGCGCAAGGCAGCGAGGTTCTGGCCGTTGACCACGATGCTGCCGGAAGTCGGGCGCTCGATGGCGGCCAGCAACTTGAATAGCGTCGATTTGCCGGCACCCGAGTGACCGGTGATGAAAACCATTTCGCCAGCGCTGATTTCGAAGCTGACGTCTTTCAGTGCTTCAAGCCCCTCGGGGTAGCGTTTGGTGACGGCGCTGGCGCTGATCATTCGCGGCTCATTCAAAAAGCGCGTCTACGAAATCACGGGCGTTGAAGGGGCGCAGGTCGTCAATGCCTTCGCCGACGCCGATGAAACGAATCGGTTTCGGGCACTGGCGCGCAATCGCCGCGACGATGCCGCCCTTGGCCGTGCCGTCGAGTTTGGTCAGGACAAGACCGGTGATATTGATCGCTTTGTCGAAGGATTTGACCTGCTGCAGAGCGTTTTGCCCGATGTTGGCGTCGAGCACGAGCAGGGTTTCGTGCGGGCCCGAGGGATCGGCTTTCTGGATGACGCGGCGTACCTTGGCGATCTCTTCCATCAGGTGCAGTTGCGTCGGCAGACGACCGGCGGTGTCGGCGAGCACGATATCAATGCCGCGCGCTTTGGCCGCTGCGATGGCGTCAAAGATAACGGCCGCCGGGTCGCCCGATTCCTGCGCGATCACCGCGATGTTGTTGCGCTCGCCCCAGACCTGAAGTTGCTCGCGTGCGGCAGCGCGGAAGGTGTCGCCAGCCGCCAGCAGCACTGACTTGCCGTGTGCCTGGAAATATTTGGCCAGCTTGCCGATCGAAGTCGTTTTGCCGGCGCCATTGACGCCGGCGATCATGATGATGAACGGTCGGTGCGTCGAAACATCCAGCGCTTTTTCGAGGGGATGCAGCAACTCGTGCAGCGCGTCAGACAGCGCTTTCTGGATAGCCTCCGGCGTTTCGAGCTGATCGCCTTTGGCGCGCGTTTTCAGTTCGTGCAACAGGTGCTGCGTTGCTTCCATGCCGACGTCACTGGTGAGAAGGAGTGTTTCCAGCTCTTCGAGCAGTTCGTCGTCGACCTTGCCGCGCGAAAAAATCGATTTGAGCTTGCCGCCAAACTGCGCACGCGTGCGCGCCAGTCCGGCTTTTAGCCGGTCACGCCAGGAAGGCGCCGGTGCCGGCTTGGCAGAGGCGATATCGGTTGGCGTGGCGGGGGCAGGGTGTTCGCCGGGCGATTTCTTGAGGAAACCAAACATGGTACTTCCGAGTCTCATTGGCTTTCAGGGCTTGCGGCGATGGTAAGATGCCGTCGCAAAGGCTTGTATTACGTCGATGCACCTAAGTACATTTACTGGCAAATTCTAACAGAAGCGATTCCTGCCCATGCGTTACACAAGACTGACTTTTCTTTTGCTCGCGCTGGCCGCACCGCTGGCGGCGCTGGCCAATCCCTTTGAGCATCAACTGGCCAACGGCCTGCGCGTGATCGTCAAGGAAGACCATCGGGCGCCGACGGCCGCGCACATGGTCTGGTACCGTGCCGGCAGTATTGATGAGACCAACGGCACGACGGGTGTCGCGCACGTGCTTGAGCACATGATGTTCAAGGGTACGCCGAGCGCCGGGCCGGGCGAGTTCAATCGCCGTGTGGCGGCTGCTGGCGGGCGGGACAACGCCTTTACCAGCCGTGATTACACGGCCTATTTTCAGCAGATACCGAAACAGAAGCTGGAAGAAATGATGCAGCTGGAGGCCGATCGCATGAGCCATCTGAATCTTGATCCCAAGGAGTTTGCACAAGAGATCAAGGTGGTCATGGAGGAGCGCCGTCTGCGTACCGATGACCAGCCGCAGGCCATGCTCTTCGAACAGATGAGCGGCGTTGCCTTTCAGTCGCACCCCTACCGCGTGCCGATCATCGGCTGGATGAACGATCTTGAGAACATGACCGCGCAGGACGCACGCGACTGGTATGAGCGCTGGTATGTGCCGAACAATGCGTTCGTGGTGATCGTCGGCGACGTCGATCATGCCCAGGTTTTCAAGTGGGCAGAACAGTATTACGGGCCGCTGAAATCGCGTCCGCTGCCGGTCCGCAAGCCGCAGGACGAACCCGTGCAAAGCGGCATCCGTCGCCTGACGCTGAAGGCGCCGGCCGAATTGCCGGTGGTCTTGATGAGCTACAAGGTGCCGGTGATTCGCGATGTTGAAAAGGATGTCGATCCCTACGCGCTTGAAATGCTTTCGGCGATTCTCGATGGCCACGAAGCGGCGCGTTTTTCGAAACATCTGATCCGCGAACAGCGTCTCGCCGTTGCGGCGGGCGCGGGCTATGACGCTAGTTCGCGGGGGCCGGGCCTGTTCTTTTTGCAGGGCTCGCCGAGCGAAGGAAAGGCGCCGGCCGAGCTGGAAGCGGGATTCCGCGCTGAACTCGCACGCATCCAGAAAGACGGTGTGGCCGACGATGAGCTGGCACGCGCCAAGGCGCAACTGGTTGCCAGCCAGATCTACAAGCTTGATTCGATGTTCGGGCAGGCCATGGAGATTGGCCAGATGGAATCCGTTGGAATCTCCTACAAACGCGACAAGCGGATGATCGAGAAACTGCAGGCGGTCAGTGCCGAGCAGGTTCAGGCCGTTGCGCAAAAATACTTCCGCGATGACGTGCTGACCGTGGCCGAACTCGACCCGCAACCCCTGCCGCAGACGCCGCGTTCGCGTGCTGCCGCGCCCCGTCATTAAGAGGTCTGTTGATGAAATTGTTCAAGCTGTTTGCCTTTCTGTGTCTGGGTCTGGCCACGCAGATCGCCTGCGCCGGACCGAAAATAGAACACTGGGTGGCGCCTTCTGGCACCCGGGTGTTTTTTGTGGAAAATCACGCCCTGCCGATTCTCGACGTGCAGATTGATTTCGCTGCCGGCACTGCCTACGACCCGGTCGGCAAAACCGGCGTCGCTTCAATGGTGCGCAGCTTGCTGGAGATGGGTGCCGACGGCATGGACGAAACGCAGATCGCCAGCCGCATGGCCGATCTGGGCGCCAAGCTGTCAGGCGGTGCAGATATGGATCGCGCCTCGGTTTCCCTGCGCACACTTTCTGCTGTCGATAAGCGTGTTCCGGCGCTGGATATCTTGCGCGCCGTGCTGGCCAGCCCGCAATTTCCGGCCGAAACCTTTGCGCGTGAAAAAGCCCGTACGATTGCGTCGCTCAAGGAGGCGCTGACGCGCCCCGAAGCCATTGCCGGAAGGGCCTTCTGGTCAGCCATGTACCCGGGCCATGCTTACGGTCAGCAATCGACGCCCGAGTCGGTGGCGGAGATTGGCCGTGACGATCTGCCGGCTTTCTATCGCACTCATTACACGGCGGCACGGGCGACACTGGCGATTGTCGGCGATCTGTCGCGCGCCGATGCAGAGGCCTTGGCGCAGCAGTTGACCGAGGGCTTGCCGGCGGGCGCCGGTGCCGCGCCGCTGAGCGATACCTTGTTGCCGGTTGCGGTCGAGCAGCGTATCGCTCACCCGGCTGCGCAGGCGCACGTGCTGATTGGTCTGCCGGCAATCAAGCGTGGCGATCCGGATATTTTTCCACTGTTGGTCGGCAACTACTCGCTCGGGGGTGGCGGTTTTGTTTCGCGCCTGATGAAGGAGGTGCGCGACAAGCGGGGCTTTGCCTACAGCGTGTACAGTTATTTTCATCCGATGGCGCTCCCCGGGCCTTTTCAGATCGGCTTGCAGACGAAAAAAGCGCAGGCCAACGATGCGTTGAAATTGACGCGTGAAATCCTGGCGAGCTTTCTCACTGAAGGGCCAAGCGAGAGCGAACTGAAAGCCGCCAAGCAGAATCTGGTGGGCAGTTTTCCCCTGCGTCTGGACAGCAATCGCAAGATCCTTGAAAACGTTGCCGTGATTGGTTTTTACGGGATGCCGCTCGACTATCTGGAGACCTACGCCGAGAATATCGAAAAGGTGACGGTGGCCGACATCAAGGCGGCGTTCTCGCGCCATGTAAAGCCGGGACACCTGGTTACCATCGTCGTCGCTGGAGAGTAAGCCTGAATTCGGTGCGCATCATTGGCGGGGAGTGGCGTCGGCGTGTGCTGCGCTTCCCCGAGTCGGCAGGTTTGCGTCCGACGCCGGATCGAGTTCGCGAAACGCTGTTCAACTGGCTTGGGCAGGACCTGGCGGGTCTGCATTGTCTCGATCTCTTTGCTGGCAGTGGCGCGCTCGGCTTTGAGGCAGCCTCACGTGGCGCGGCTAAAGTGTTTGTTGTCGAGTCTGCGCCAAAGGTGCTGGCAGCGCTCGAGGCCAACGCGAAAATTCTCGGGGCGGGCGCGAGGCTGGAGATTGTGCGCTCGGATGCGGTAAAATTCGTCACTTCGACTGCTTCGCGCTTTGACGTGCTGTTTCTCGATCCACCTTATCACCAAGGATGGCTGGATCGTCTGGCACCATTGTTGCCGCAGATTGCGACTGAGAATGCCGTGCTTTACGTAGAGTCCGAAACCGCGCTGGAAGCCTGCGGTGACTGGCGAACGGTGCGTCACGGCAAGGCCGGGCAGGTTTTTTTTCACTTGATGCGACGAGGCGAGCCAAATGACGCTGAATAAGCGGGTGGTCATCTACGCAGGCACCTTCGATCCGATGACGCGGGGTCACGAGGACCTTGTTCGGCGGGCCGCCAACCTGTTCGATCATGTGATTGTCGGTATTGCCGAGAGTCGCACGAAGCGCCCGTTCTTCTCGCTTGATGAGCGGGTCGAGATCGCGCGGGAACTGTTGGTGAAGTATCCGAATGTCGAAGTTTGCGGATTCGATTGCCTGCTGATGGATTTTTTGCACACCAAAGGCGCCAAGGTGATTTTGCGCGGTCTGCGGGCGGCATCCGATTTCGAGTATGAATTCCAGATGGCGGGGATGAACAGAAACCTCTACCCCGATGTCGAAACGGTCTTCCTGACGCCGGGTGAGCAATACATGTTCATCTCGGCAACGATGGTGCGCGAGATTGCCCTTCTTGGGGGGGATGTCAGCAAGTTTGTTCAGCCGGCAATTTGTGAGCGGCTGGCGAAAAGAGTGTCCGAAAAATTTCAATGAACTGAAGGAACAGTAGCTATGTCTTTGACCATTACCGACGAATGCATCAATTGCGACGTTTGCGAGCCGGAATGCCCGAACGAGGCGATTTCCCAGGGTGCGGAAATTTACGAGATCGATCCGAGCAAATGTACCGAGTGCGTGGGTCACTACGACACGCCGCAATGCGTTGAAGTCTGCCCGGTGGATTGCATTCCGAAGGATCCGGCGCACCAGGAAAACAATGATCAATTGTGGGTCAAGTACGAGAAGCTGACGGGCAACAAGCGTCCGGCCTGATTGCTGCCCGGGCGTCTTGCCTTTGCGAAGACGCCCTTGATTGTTGCATCGCGCCGCCAGTCGTTTAGCAGAGCACGGAGGCCGCGCCGGAAATTTTGTCGTCCGCTGTCTTCTTGTACGAGAGCATAGAGCACGGCCTCGTTGGCGCGTAGTTTGTCGCGCAGATGGTCGTGAATGCCTGCGGTGTATTCGCGGAATTCGTTTTCGCTCTGCTCAATGCTGGCGCGCAGGACAAAAACAAATGCCATGAGCGAAGCCAGCAACCAGAGTTAAAAGGCGAGCGTGTAGTAGCGACCGTGGCCGTGATGCCGGAACGGGGTGTCACTTAAGTCAGAGGCGCGGTGTCAGGCGGCGCTGCGCAGCGGTTTGTCGCTCACCTTGCGATGCAGCGCGGCGCGCACGTCCTGACCAATTTTTTCAAGGGCGCGGACTTGCGAAACCAAGCCGTTTTCGACGTGCTCAAGTTCGCCGATTCGGTCTTCGAGCGTGTCGGTCGCCTGATGGATACGCTTGATGCTTTCCAGGCGCCGTTTTAGCTGGATCTGGTGTTCGCGGACCTGGGTTTCCATCGGCGCCATGATCGCCTTGAGCCAGGATTCGGCGTCCCGGTTGGCGCGTTCGAAGGCGCGGCGCACCTGGACGGTGACTTCCTCGAAGAATTTTTCTGTGAGCTTGTTCTTTTCGTGCGTCAGTAACTGATACATGGTGTTGAGGTGCGTGTCGCACCATTTTTCCAGACGGTCGACTTCCTTTTCGTAGCGAATCAACGAGAAACTGGTTGGCGTGCCAAGTTTGAGCCCGTGCTCGACGGAAAATCGCTTGTAAATCGCCTCCATCATGTTGAGAATCTCGCCGATTTCGATGTTGGATTTGGCGAGATTGCCGCGCGAGACGTTAAAAAAATTCTGCATTGCACCGGACAAGGATCGGGAGAAGGTGGCGTCGATCATCGCCTCGCGCGTCGTCTGGGTGAGCAAACGCAGCGCGTCGAGTCCGAGATGGCCGAACAGCCGGTTGGTCAGTTGCGAGAAAACGCTGCGCACGGCGTAGTAACGCTGCAGCCCGACTTCAAACTCTTCTTTCTCGGCGCGCACCTTGCCCATCATGTACTCAACGACGCCTTTGTTCTTGCCGCGCAGTTCGGTCAGTTCGTTGAGTTGTTCGCGCAGGCCCGCAAGGCGGGATTCGAGCAGGCCGCGCATGCGCATGTAGAGATCAGCAAATTCAGCGTCGGTGTTGTCACGCACGATCTCTTGTTTGGCCGGGATCAGTTCTTCGGACAGCGCGTATTCGAGTTCCGGCAGGCGGCTGCGTTTGAGCAGTGTTGCATCGTTGTTGATCTTGGCGACCAGTCCTTTTTGCGCCGAAACCGGGAAAATCTGGCTTGACGGCAGGTCGAGTGTGGTCGCGCAGGTGTTGGCCTGCTTGGCAATCTCGGCTTCGATTTCCTCTTGTGTCTTGAGTTCGTCCCACAGGCCGTCAATCTTGTTGAGAACGACCATTCGGCCCTTCTTGCGACCGCCTGATGTGCCGATGTGATCGTTCCAGATGGTCAGGTCGGACTGTGTGACGCCGGTGTCGGCAGACAGGACGAAGAGGACCGCATGGGCGTTGGGGAGCAGCGAGAGTGTCAATTCCGGCTCGGTGCCGATGGCGTTGAGACCCGGCGTGTCGAGAATGACCAGCCCTTGCTGCAAGAGCGGGTGCGGGAAGTTGATGATGGCGTGACGCCAGCGCGGGATTTCAACCATGCCGTCTTCGGCAACGTGAAACATTGCGGTATTGTTTTCGCTGGCCGCGAAGCCGAGTTTTTCGGCGGTCTCACGGTCGACGCGGGTGATTTCGCTGACGTGACGCAGGGCTTCCTGCATGGATTCGGGCGATTCAGTGTTCAGTGGAATGACATCCCATTCGATGGGGAAGCGCTTGTACTCGCTAATGCTGGCATTTGATTCGCGGGTTTGAATGGGCAGCAGCTCGATCGACGGCGGCTTGGTGGGGTCGAACATCAGTTCGGTCGGGCACATCGTCGTGCGGCCGGCCGACGAGGGCAGCATGCGGCTGCCGTAGTCGGCGAAAAATATAGCGTTGATCAACTCCGATTTGCCGCGTGAAAATTCGGCGACGAAGGCCACGTGTAGCCGGTCTTCGCGCAGTTTTTCCAGCAAATGAACGAGGCGCAGGTCGGTTTGCGCGTCGTTCAGTTCGTTCTCGGTCAACCAGCCGTGGAAGGTTTCGATGCCCTCCGAAAGCTGTGTGCGCCATTGGCTGTAAGCAGCGAAATGTTGGGCAAGCGTCATGACTAATTCCAGCCGAATGTTTAGCCTTTTACTCTATCACAAAGCTGCGCTCAATCAAGCACATGGCTGTGATTACTTAAGGTCTTTGCTGCGCTTAGCGCTGGCAGCGCGGACAGTAGAATGTTGAACGGCCCGCCT
>CAJAHZ010000338.1 GCA_903939665.1 uncultured Pseudomonadota bacterium
CCGGCCATCTGGCGAAGATCGCCAAAACGCTTGAAGGTGCCGGCCATCACCCCGAACTCGTCGCCGGCTTCCTGACGCGCTGCCTGTTCTCGATGTTCGCCGAAGACGTCGGCCTGCTGCCGCAACAGAACGGCAAGGGCGCGTTCACCGCGCTGCTTGAAACATTGCAGGGCAACGTGCAGCAATTCGTGCCGCTGCTCGGCGCACTGTGGCGCGAAATGGACACCGGCGGCTTCTCGGTGGTCCTGCGCGAAACGCTGCCGCGCTTCAACGGCAAGCTGTTTAAGCAGCCCGAAGTGATCGCGCTCGACCGCGACCAGATCGGCCTGCTGCTCGAAGCCGCCCAAGCCGACTGGACACAGGTCGAGCCGGCCATTTTCGGCACCCTGCTCGAACGCGCCCTGTCGACCAGCGAGCGCCATTCCCTCGGCGCGCACTACACGCCGCGCGCCTACGTCGAACGCCTCGTCCTGCCCACCGTCATCGAGCCGCTGCGCGAGCAGTGGCGCAACGTGCAGGCCGCCGCGCTACTGCTCGCCAACGAAGGCAAGCTGGCTGCAGCGCATGCCGAAGCCGACGCCTTCCACCACCGCCTGTGCCAGATTCGCGTGCTTGACCCGGCCTGCGGTTCGGCCAATTTTTTGTACGTTACGCTCGAACACATGAAGCGCCTCGAAGGCGAAGTGCTCGACCAGATGCAGGCGTTCGGCGCCGCGTTTGGTGGAGCACAGCAAAGGCTCGAAGCGGAGGGCCTGACCGTCGACCCGCACCAGTTTCTCGGCCTCGAACTCAACCCGCGCGCCGCGGCGATTGCCGAACTCGTGCTGTGGATCGGCTACCTGCAATGGCACTTTCGCACCAACGGCAGCGGCCTGCCACCGCAACCGATCCTCAAGGACTTCAAAAACGTCGAATGCCGCGACGCCGTGTTGGCGTGGGACCGCGTCGAAACCGTGTTGGGTGACGACGGCCAGCCGGTTAGCCGCTGGGACGGCGTGAGCACCAAAACACACCCGGTCACCGGCGAGCAGGTGCCCGATGAAATGGCCCGCAGCCCGCTGCAGCGCTACATCAACCCGCGCAAGGCGCAGTGGCCGCAGGCCGACTACATCGTCGGCAACCCGCCGTTCATCGGCGCGGCCAGCATGCGCGCCGCGCTCGGCGATGGCTATGTCGAAGCGCTGCGCAATACGTGGCCGGAAGTGCCCGAATCGGCCGACCTCGTCATGTTCTGGTGGCACCACGCCGCGCAACTCGTCGCGCAAGGCGAAGTGCAGCGCTTCGGCCTGATCACCACCAACAGCCTGAAGCAAACCTTCAACCGCCGCGTCGTGCAGGGCGCGCTCGACAAGGGCGTGGCGCTGGCCTTCGCCATTCCCGATCACCCGTGGGTCGATGCCGCCGATGGCGCGGCGGTGCGTATCGCGATGACCGTTGGTGCGATGGGTGGCGGCGAAGGGCGCTTGCTTAGCGTCACCGACGAGCGCGAAGGCAAGGGTGAAGGGCTGGAGGTGACGCTGCAGGAGCAGGTCGGGCTGTTGCATGCGGATTTGCGAGTGGGCGCGAATGTGTCTGCAGCCGTGGCGCTGAAAGGCAATGCAGGTATCGCCAACCGCGGTGTTCAGGTATTCGGTGCAGGTTTTGTGGTTACTCCACAGGAAGCCCTGCAACTGCAGCCCTGCGACCGAATCAAGCCGTATCGAAATGGCAAGGATCTTGCTGACAAGGTACGAGGCGTAATGATCATCGACTTCTTTGGATTAAATGCCGAAGAGGTGCGCGGTCGTTACCCCGCTGCGTTCCAATGGCTTTACGAGCGAGTGAAGCCGGAGCGCGATCAGAATCCGCGTGCAAGCTATCGAGAAAATTGGTGGATGCTTGGCGAGAATCAACCGGCTATGCGTTCTGCAATCTGCGGATTACCTCGCTATCTTGTTACGACCCTTACGGCAAAACATCGGGTTTTTCAATTTATTGACGCCAATATTCTTCCTGATCAGGGCTTGGTTTCTTTTGGGTATGGCGATGCATTCGGATTGGGGCTCCTGTCTTCGTCTTTGCACGGTGTTTGGGCGTTGGCGACTGGAGGAACGCTTGAAGACCGGCCACGCTACAACATCACACGTTGCTTCGAGACTTTTCCTTTTCCTGTCACCACCGCCGACCAAACCACCCGCATCCGCGACCTCGCCGAGCAACTCGACGCGCACCGCAAACGCCAGCAAGCCGCGCACGCCAGCCTGACGCTGACCGGCATGTACAACGTGCTGGAAAAACTGAAGCGCGGTGAAGCGCTGAACGCCAAGGAAAAAATCCTCCACGAGCAAGGCCTGGTCAGCGTCCTGAAAACCCTGCACGACGAACTCGACGCCGCCGTGCTCGACGCCTACGGCTGGGGCGACCTCGCCGCGC
>CAJAHZ010000339.1 GCA_903939665.1 uncultured Pseudomonadota bacterium
CCGCCCCCTCTTCCAGAAACTGCGCATTGCGCAACAAGTTAGCCCCCCCCGCGGAAAGCTGCAGATCGGCAACTTCGATTTTTGCCCCCGGCGTCAGCACCGAGAGTGACAAAACACCCCGCCCGGCGCGCTGCCAGAACGGCACCGTAAAAAACCGTCCCGGCAAACTTGAAACCGAACTCCGCCAACCACCGGGGCTGATATTCAGTCGCCGCCCCTGGCAACTTGCGGGATACAAAAGATGCACGGCACACACCTGAACCAATACTTCCGCGCCCTGCTCACTGCGCACCCCCATGGCAAAACGATAACGCTGCCCCGGAATGAGATCAACTCGCTGTGACAATGCGTAAAGCCCGCCCAATTCCTGATCTTCAAAAGCGCCATCAGGACCAGAAATCAGCATCGTGCGCCGGCCTGCCTCAGCATGCGTAAAGAAAGTACCGGATAGCGGCAAACCGGCTTCACCCTGCGTCAAACGCGCCGGCAATTTGCCCAAACCAATCCCGAACAACCAGTCATCCGGGGATTTCAACAAATCGATGCCCTGCCCCCAATGCTGCAAACGCCCACCAAAATCACGCTCAGTCGCGGCGAGACGCTTGCTCATGAAAGAGTCTCCGCCGAGGACGAGCGCGACTTCAAGCACAACCAGCAGAAAAACGAACGTGCCGGTTGGACTAAAGCCTCGCCTGACATGCTCACCACCTACCCGGCGGGATAGCAACAACACACCAAGCAAGACCATACTGCCCGCGATAGCACCAAACACCCCTCGTGAAAACGTCGTCAGGCACACATAAACAAAGGCCAGGACAAACACGCCGATGGCCAGCCGGCCCGGCAAAGAATGCGTCGTTCGCCATGCCCATACGAGCAAAGGCGCAATCAAAACAAGATACGCGTCGAGCGCGGCCCCTCCCTGATGCATCTCCCAGAACAGCGCCACGGTTCGGTAAGGGGTTGAAGTATCCAATAGTCCCGGATAAAACGCCCGCTCCCAAAACACCGCCAGCACGACCCCGCAAGAACCCAACAGGCAGGCGGCAAAAAAACCTGCGCCTGCCTTGTCGGGCGGCGCCTCTTCACAAGTTCGCGCAACCAAAGGAAAAAGCAGCACAAGCCAGAGAAAAGTCTTACCCACCCGGAGGCTGTTGAGTGGCGTGGTATAGCCAGCGAACCAGTTGATGTCCTGCACGGCCAAATCATTCGCGCCATGCGCAACAAGCAACGCCACAGCGAACAGAAGAGAAAGAAAAATTCCCGCTTGCAGCCCTGATCCCTCCCATCGCATCCGAAAATACCCGGCCGCCACAACGGCCAATACGAGGAGATCGAACTCATCAATGACCAGCCACCCGGTCCACGGTGAAAAATTCAGCAGCGGCAAGAACAGCGGCAACGAAAACAGGCTTAATCTGGGTTGCCAGGCAAACAAGAGAAAAACAGCGAGGAAAACGACAGTCGCCGCCTGCGGCGCAAACGGGTGGTTGCACGCCAAGAACAGCCCGCCCCCCAAGCTTGCAAGCGAAAGTACATCAAAAAAAATCCTGTTTGGCATGGGAAGAAAAACTTCTACCGCGCGCCGAAATTGGCGAGCCAAGCCAACGTCGCATCCTCCACCGACAAGCGCTGAGCCCGGGAAGAGAACGTATGGTCTGCGCCCTCCACATCAGACCGGCTCACCTTGGTCGCTCCGATCAGTCCCGACCACGCAACGTTTGAAGCTGAAAACTCCAGAAACTCCTTGGCGGTGTAATCCTGCCCGCTCAGAATGAGCAGCACGCGCCCGGGGAATTGTCGTAAACCCTCAGCCATGCGGTCCTGAAACGAACGCGACTCGTTCGAAGCTTGGCCACGGCCGCCGCGCGCCTGTTGCGCAGTAGTCAGCAAACCACGAGCCGACTTCAGCACTTGCATTTTCCCGCTCAGCAACTTGATCCAGAACTCACGCTGCATCAGCCGCTGCCCGTAATAGTGCTTGATATGCGTTTGCGCCAGGCTCGCCTCTGAACGCACCCAGGGATTGAGCAATACCAGACCGGACGCCCGCGGATCGCCGCTTGCCTGCACATAGAGCAGCGCAGCTGAAGCCGCATCGCATAAGCCCCACAGCACGACACGCTTTACCGCCGGGCAAGCCCGCTGAAAGGCTTCAATTGCCGCCCCAATATCATCAGTCACATGCTCAAAATCACGCATCGCACCGCCGCTATCGCCCATTCCGCGATAGTCGAATCGCAAGGACGGATAACCGTCAGCCGCCAGCCGGCGGGCCAGCAACAAAAACTGCCGATGGCTGCCGACGCGATACTGCGGACCGCCGACGACAATCAGCACGCCACAATCCACCGGCAATTCCGGGCAAGCAACGATCCCCAGCAATTGTTCACCGGCGCAGGAAAAAACCTCGGCTTGTTCAGTGAAATTCATGACAAAACGGTTTCCGACATTGCCAGAATGCTGGCCTCGAGCAGCGCCGCACACTCGGCAATCTCCGCGGTCTGCCAGAAAGCGGGGCCGCAAACCAGATGGCCTCGCACGTCATGCCCCGCCGTTTGCCACTTCTCAATTCTCGCGCTCGCCAGCGGCGACAGAGTCGCATCAGGCTTGCCAGACAGCTCGACCCATTCAATCCGCGAAGATTGCGCAGCGGGCAACAACTCCGCCCGCTCAAGACCATTCGCCAATCCGGACGAAAGCAGGTAGCCCGCGATCTCAATTGCATCACCTTGCGCCAGTTGCTCACGCAAGCGATCCATCAAGCCCTTGCCTTCGCCGCCGAGCATCTCCCCAGCAAGCTTCAAGCGCAGAAACTGCTGCAAAAACTGCTTGCCGGAAACCACCGGCTGCCAAAAAAGCAACTTGCTTGGACGTTCAATTCGGCTCGCCGCTTCGCTGCCCAGCAGACAACCCGTGCGCAGCCCCCATAACCAAAGATCCGCATCGCAGCGCTGCTGCAGCCAGTCACACGCCAGCCTTACGTCTTCAATCCAGCTTTCCCACGTCGCATCGCCAAAATCGCCCGAGCTATCGCCACAGCCATGCAGGTCAATCTGCAATACGGCATAGCCGGCAGCCGCCAGCGCCTTGGCCTGC
>CAJAHZ010000340.1 GCA_903939665.1 uncultured Pseudomonadota bacterium
CGAAGAGCGGGGGCCGATTTTCTTGATGTCGCCGAACGTGCTTACAAGGTATATACTTTGTATGTGTTTTTGCGGGGAGAAAATGATCATGCCCAAAGATGCTGTTTTCACAATGAAGCTGGAGCCCGAGCTACGTGCCGAGTTCATGGCCGAGGCCGAGGCATCCCACCGTCCGGCCTCTCAGGTGCTGCGCGAGTTGATGCGCGAGTTTGTTCAACGGCAACGCGAAGCGCGGGCGTACGATG
Organism: uncultured Pseudomonadota bacterium; assembly: GCA_903939665.1. Classification (GTDB taxonomy): domain Bacteria; phylum Pseudomonadota; class Gammaproteobacteria; order Burkholderiales; family Rhodocyclaceae; genus CAJBIL01. Next base: position 246 of record CAJAHZ010000340.1, read on the forward strand.
AATTTCTTCGCGGCAAGGTCGAGGCGGGTCGTGCGTCGATGCGCACCGGCCAAGGCAGGTCAAATGATGAAGTCGAAGCTGAATTCGCCGCACGGCGCGCCGGAGTGGCGGCTCAGGCGTGAGGGTTCTGTGGACGCCGGAGGCGCAGCAGGATCGTGCTGATGTATGGGACTACATCGCGGCTGACAACCCTCGTGCTGCTGCACGGATTGATGCGCTTTTCAGCGAGGCAGCCGCCAGGCTGACCGCGTACCCCAAGCAGGGGCATGCCGGGAAAATCTCCGGCACCCGCGAGTTGATCCCTCATGAAAGCTATCGTTTGGTGTATGAGATCGCAAACGAAACGGTGTGGATATTGGCCTTGGTGCATACCGCCAGACAATGGCCAGCATTGCGTAACTGACTGCGTATTTCCGAATGAATCGGTGTGGTTGCGCTTATTGAGAGGCGCTTGAGACCGCTTAGGGCCGGGTAGCGGCCGCTCAAAGTGGCCCTTATTTAGGAGGGTGAATGTCTCTTGATGGCCGGCAGGGTGAGGTCACCAACGGCCGCTTTGTAGGGTTCCATTCCACAAAAGCTGAGTTTAGCCGAATGGCCGGAGAGGTTGTAGGGCCGCAACCAGTATTGAAGAGCCATTCATCCTGACTCAATCCGGTTGTGAAAAATCAGCGACAGATCGCGGCCACCCCCGCTGCCCAGCCGGCACACAGTGCGCATGGCTGCAGCCCATACAAACAGGCGCCCTGTGCACCAACCATGCGGGAGAATGTTGTATCCATTGGCATGCGGGCAATATATCAGCATAGAACGCCATCTGATGCGGCTTGCAGGCCAATTGCCATTCGCCGCGTTGTCCAATTAATCGGCGCGATATACTCGCGCGCTTGATCAGTTAAAGCAGGCGTCTCCTCATGTCTTTTCAAACCTCCCCTGACCTAGTTACCGGGTTCGACGTCTCCGGACTCGGGCAGGTCTTTACGCCGCCTGCTGTGGTCGACACCATGCGCGCGCTGGTGCGCCATCGCGGGCGGGTGCTTGAACCTTCGTGCGGCGACGGGGCATTTTTCCGCCATTTTCCCGATTCGGTTGGCATCGAGCTTGACCCCCGCCATGCACCGCAAGGCGCACGAGTGATGGATTTTTTTGATTTCCCGGCGAGCGAGCTTTTTGCGACGATCATCGGCAATCCTCCGTATGTGCGCTATCAGGATATTTCGGCCAGCACCCGGCAAAGCACACGGCGCAGCGTGCTTGATGGGCGGGCCAATCTGTACATGTTTTTTATTGAGAAGTGCCTGCGCCATCTGGCACCGGGTGGCGAATTGATTTTTATCACGCCGCGCGATTTTCTGAAGGCGACTTCGGCGATCCCGCTCAACCGTTTGCTCTTTGCCGCCGGAACGATCACCGATTTTATCGACCTCGGCGACATGAAGCTGTTCGACGGCGCGACGCCCAATTGCGCGATCTGGCGATTTGAGTGCGGCAATCTCTCGCGGCGCACACGCCATGCGATTCTTGGCACGGCCGACGGCGTTGCCGGGCTACAGCGCTTGGCGTGGGAAGACCGGCACTTCGTCGAGAGTGGCGGACATCTATCATTCACCCGTGGCGACTATGCGCTGCATCTGTCTGACATTGCTTTCGTTAAGGTTGGCGCGGTTTCAGGCGCCGATGAACTCTACGCCAATGATGATTACGGCAACCGCAGTTTTGTCAGTTCGGCGACGGTGGCCACGGGTGATACGCGGCGCATGCTTTGGTGCGAACCGGGCAAGCCCGCGCCCGCCGCATTGCTGCCGCACAAGGAGCGCCTGATCGCACGACGCATCCGGCCATTTGATGAGAGCAACTGGTGGCAGTGGGGGCGCGGCTATTATCAGTCGCCGCAGCCACGCGTTTATGTGAATAACAAGACCCGCCGGCCGCAGCCCTTTTTCGTTCATCAATGCACGCACTATGACGGCGCGGTGATGGCGATTTTCCCGCGCGATCCGGCGGTCGACGCGAAGGCACTGGCGGCCGCCCTGAATGGCGTCGATTGGGCCGATCTCGGCTTCGTCTGCGATGGCCGTTTTCTGTTTACCCAGCGCAGTCTGGAACAGGCGCCGTTACCGGCAAGCTTCCGTGCATTCCTGCCCTCCCCCGCTGAGGTGTAACATGGCGGACCAAACATAAGCGGCGTCGTTCAGCAGCCGCAAGCTTGACGGAGATTGCTCACCATGGTTCCCCACCTCACTACCGCACTCAATGGCCCGCTGCTCGAGCTCGAACGTCGCTTTCTCGACGCCACGCCGGATATCGAGCGCTGGCTGCGCGGGCAATGGCAGGAGCACACGCCGCCCTTCTACGGATCGGTCGATCTGCGCAATTCAGGCTTCAAGCTGGCGCCGGTGGACATGAATCTCTTCCCCGGCGGCTTCAACAACCTGAATGCGGCTTTTTTGCCGCTCTGCGTGCAGGCTGCCATGTCGGCGATCGACAAGATCTGCCCCGATGCCAAAGACCTGCTGCTGATTCCCGAGAACCACACGCGCAATCTCTTCTATTTGCAGAACGTCGCGCAAATCGCCGCCATCCTGCGGCAGACTGGGCTGAATGTTCGTCTCGGCTCGCTGCTGCCGGAGATTGACAAGCCGACGCCGGTCGATTTGCCGAACGGCACGACTCTGCTGCTCGAACCCCTGGTGCGCAGCAAATACCGTCTCGGCCTTGATGGCTTTGATCCTTGCGCGATTCTGCTCAACAACGATCTGTCGGCCGGCATCCCGGACATTCTGCGAAATCTCAACGAGCAGTTCATGCTGCCGCCGCTGCACGCGGGCTGGGCGGTGCGCCGCAAATCCAACCACTTTGCCGCCTACGACGAGGTGGCCGGTGAGTTCGCGAAACTGGTGGGGATTGATCCATGGCAGATCAATCCGTACTTCTCGGTTTGCGACAGCATCAATTTTCATGAACGGCAGGGTGAGGAATGTCTCGCCGCCAATGTCGACGCGGTGCTCGGCATGATCCGTGAAAAATACAAGGAATACGGCATTGACGAGACCCCGTACGTGGTGGTCAAGGCCGACGCCGGCACCTACGGCATGGGCATCATGACGGTCAAGGATGCGTCCGAGGTAACCGGGCTGAACCGCAAGCAACGCAACAAGATGTCGGTGATCAAGGAAGGCCTGGCGGTCTCGCAGGTGATCATCCAGGAGGGCGTGCATACGCATGAGCAAGTCGGTGATGGCGTTGCCGAACCGGTGGTGTACATGATCGACCGCTACGTGGTCGGCGGCTTTTACCGTGTGCATGCGGGTCGTGCCAAGGATGAAAACCTTAACGCGCCGGGTATGCATTTCGAGCCGCTGGCTTTTGAAACCAGCTGTTCCTTGCCTGACCAATGCCAGAACCCCGATGCACCACCGAACAGGTTTTACGCGTATGGCGTGATTGCCCGGTTGGAGCAGCTGGCCGCCTCGCTGGAGCTTGAGCGTACCGCGCCGGTCGAGGAGTAGATCCAATGCGCTTCGCTTTCGTTATCGACCCGCTCGACTCGCTGAAGGCTTACAAGGATTCCAGCGTCGCCATGATGCGTGCAGCGCAGTCTGCTGGCCATGCCGTGTGGGTGATCGAGCAGCCGGCGATTCACTGGTCGGCACTGCATGGTGTCTGTGCCGAAGCCGTGCATCTGGAGATGCTCGACGACGATGCCGGGTGGTATGCCGAGATCGTCCGCCATGTCGTGCCACTGCGCGATTTCGCTGCGGTGGTGATGCGCAAGGATCCGCCCTTCGACATCGAGTATGTGACCACCACCTGGCTGCTTGAACGCGCCGAGGCGGAGGGTGCGCGCGTTTTCAACCGGCCACGGGCCTTGCGCGACCACTCGGAGAAGCTGGCCGTCGCCGAATTTGCGCAGTTTGCCGTGCCGACGCTGGTATCGCGTGAGGCGGCGCGCATCCATGCCTTCATCGACATGCAGGCTGACGCGATCCTGAAACCACTCGATGGCATGGGCGGTAGCCAGATCTTCCGCGTGCGCCACGACGATCCAAATCGCAACGTGATCGTCGAAACGCTGACGCACGACGGCGCGCGAACGATCATGGCGCAGCGCTATATTCCCGAGATCGTCGATGGCGATAAACGCATCCTGATCGTTGGCGGCGAGGTGGTGCCGTATTGCCTGGCGCGCATTCCAAAGGCTGGCGAAACACGTGGCAATCTTGCCGCAGGCGGCAGCGGCGTGGCGCGCGAACTGACATCCCGCGACCGTGAAATCGCCAGCGCGCTGGCGCCGGTGCTGGCCGCACGCGGTTTGTTGCTGGTCGGCATCGACGTAATTGGCGACTGGCTGACCGAAATCAACGTCACCAGCCCGACCTGCATGGTCGAGATCGAGGAACAAACCGGTTTCGACGTCGCCGCCCTGTTTGTTGTTGCGCTGGAACGTGAATGCGCTATGTCGGTTTAGCGTTGCTGGTCGTGCTGGCTTTTTGCCTGTCCGCCTGCACCAAAGCCCCTCTGCACAAGCAGGAATCCTTTGTCTTCGGTACGCGCGTCGAGGTCGTCATCGCCGGCGTCGACGAGGCGCGGGCGCGTACCGCTGCCGCCGCCGTGCTGCGCGAGTTCGACCGCCTGCATCGCACCTACCATGCCTGGCAGCCATCCGAGCTGAGCGCCTTGAGCGCGGCGATCGCTGCCGGCAAGACGCTGGAAGTGACGCCCGAGATGGCCGAGCTGATCGTCGATGCGCAGCGCATCGCGGCTGCCGGTGAACAGCTTTTCGATCCGGGCATCGGCAGCCTGATCAAACTATGGGGCTTTCAGGCCGACGAGTTCAAAGCCGCCCTGCCCGACCCTGCGGCGCTGGCTGCGTGGCGTGCGGCGCGGCCCGGCATCGCCGATTTGCAGGTCGACGGCCGGCAGGTCAGCAGTCGCAAGCCATCGGTGGCGCTCGACTTTGGCGGCTATCTGAAGGGCGCAGCGCTTGACCGGGCGGCGGCCATGCTGCGCGAGCAGGGCGTGAGCAACGCGCTGATCAATATCGGCGGCAATGTCATGGCGCTCGGTACGAAGAATGGCGAACAATGGCGAATCGGCATCCAGCATCCGCGCCAGCCGGGCCCGCTGGCGACGCTCCAGTTGGCCGATGGTGAAGCGATTGGCACTTCCGGCGATTATCAGCGCTATTTTGAGTTGGACGGCAAGCGCTACTGCCATCTGCTTGATCCGCGTTCTGGCGAGCCAGTGATGCACACGCAGGCGCTGACCGTGCTCATTTCACCGCGACCGGCTGCCGGAACGCTCTCGGATGCGGCATCCAAACCGCTGTTCATCGCCGGCAACGACTGGCCTCGGCTGGCGCGGGTGCTGGC
>CAJAHZ010000341.1 GCA_903939665.1 uncultured Pseudomonadota bacterium
CAATGGTCAGCGGCATAAACGTATCCGCCCTGACGCCGCAACCGCACGCGGACGAAACGACCGGCAGCCTCGACGAAATCGAGCGCGGTGTCGTACGCCGCACGTTGGAAGCCCAGGGCGGCAACATTTCAGCAGCGGCGCGCCTGCTTGGCGTCAGCAGGAACACGCTGTACCGGAAACTTGGCCGCCTTTAATCAATAGCGGGTTTCCCCGCTTCCTCACGCGGCGGACTGGTCCTCTTTTGGCGGCACCGGCGCAAAGTAGCCGGCGGCCAGCACAAGTAGTGCGACGCCGATCAGCGAACCCGTCCACATTGCCGTACCGGCATTCGCCAGATCAACCGCCAGCAGCTTGACGCCCACCACCGCGAGCAGCGCAAACCCCCCATACCAGCCCTGCCGGCTGCCCAGCCGCGTGGCGCGAATCATCAGGCCGATGGCGAGCGCTGACCAGAGCAGCGTAAGCAGACCCTGCAGCAGAGATGAATGGAACAGCGCGTGCGACGTAAAAGGAACGCCGCCCCAGTGGTGCGCAATACGTGCGGACAGGGTGCTGATCCAGACAAATCCGAGAACCGCCGGCACGGCAGAAAGACGTCCGACCACTTCCCATCCCGGCAGCGGATCATCGCGCAACTGGCTGATCCAGCCGCCAATCGCGGCGAGCACGGCAATTTGCACGAGGTCAAAGGGATTGAGCAACGGCAGATACGGCAAGCCTGAGCCGCCGCCGGCATGGCTGAAGTTGGCATACAGCGACCAGCAAGCCGCGGCAACGGCCAGAGGCACGCAGGCGGTCGCACGATAGGCAGTCGACTCTGCAACGAACGGCCACAGGCCGCGCTGAACGCCAAAATCAGCCAGACGCAGACCAATGGCTGCCGCAGCGCCGCCAGCGAGCAAGGGCCACAGACTGACGCCGGGCGCCAGATGCCGCCCGACCCAGGCCAGTTCCTCGCCGGCCAGGGCAACCAGCAGCCACCACATGAGAACGTGTCGCACCGCACCAAGCAAAGCCGGGCCTGGCTGCTCCTGTCGCGCCAGCAGCCAGTAATGCACGCCCAGCGCGCACGGCAGAACGATCACCAGATAGCCGGCCAGCGCATGCCCGTCGCGCAGCACCGATGCCAACGCGACAATGCCAATCAGCGGCAGCAGCAAAACGCCGGCGCTGCGCGGTGCCGGCCAGTCCTTGGGTGCACCGTATAGTTCCAGCACGACGAACGACAGTGCGGCAAACAGGAGCGCCAGCGGCAGATGCAGCGAATGCCGGGCAAAGTGCTCAATCTCGTTCCATGCCGTACCAAGCCACCAGAGCAAAGACCAGGCAAGCAGCAGCGATGCCGACACGACCGGTTTGGGTAATTTACGTAGCAAATTTGCGCCGACAAAACCGGCAACGGCGATCAGCAGGCCGCCAATACAAACGTCGTTAAACACCGGCTGCCCATGCCCCAGACCCGGAACCGCATCGAGAAAATAAACACCAGCCGCAACCTGCATCGCCGCGCCGAAAGCCTGCGCGACGCGCCGCTCGCGCTGTACGCCGAACCACAGGACGGCGATGCCCTCGACCGCCCACAGCGCCGAGGTGGCTTGCACACCAAATGCCAGCGGCACGGCGAGCGTCAGCAAGGCAATGGCGATACCGAGATGACTGCGCTCAAGCAGCCGTATTTCCGGCTCGGGGCGGCGATAGAGCGGCAGCCACAACGCCAGATAATAAAGACCGGCGAGCAGCGCGCTCCACGCCAGGCCGTAACGATCATTCGCGAGCAATACGGACTGCAGAAAGCTGCCGGCGAGTGGGGTGCCGAAGACGAGAATGCCTTCGCCCCATCCCTTCCAGCCCGGTGCGCGCAGCAGCGCGGTGAGCGGCGATGCGGCCGAATACATGACGCAGAAAAGAATCAAGAAACCCTGACAAACGGGGTAGTAGAGCGGCCGATACTGGTCGAACGCCCAGCTCATGCCGACGATCAGCGTCAGGATGAAACCGGCGACGTTGAGCGCGCGCCACGAACGGAACCAGCCGACCCCGAGGACAAAGGCATTGAGCAAGGCAAAGTAGGCAAACAGCAGCGTCGGATCGCCGCCGCCCGATGCGGCGAGTACCGGTGCAACAAACGCGCCGGCGATGCCGAACACGGCGAGCAGTTCGCCATCCTGCTTGGCGGCAAGCAGGACACAGCCGACGCCGAGCGCGGCAAACAGCGCAAAGGCCGCCACATCACCGAGCAGCGCATAACGGGCGAGCATGAAATAGACGATCAGATAGAGGATCGCAAAGCCGCCGCCCTGCAGCGCGAGGCCGAACATGCGCTGCGTTTTCTGCTCGAGTTGCTCGGCCTTCTGCACCCGTGTCCAGCCGAAAAGGATCATCGCGATGCCCGCTACCGCGCCGAGCATGAGACGCAACTGGATCGGCATCAGCCCGTACTCAGCAGCCAGGCGCAGACCGGAAGCGATGCCGAAAAAGAGCAGCATGACGCCGACCTTCGCCAGCAGGTTGCCGGCCAGCAGACGCGACCACAAGGAAGGCGGTTGTGAAGAAAGCGGTTCAGCGGCTTCGCTTGCTGCAGCCGGCTCGACCTCCTGCCTCGCGGCGGGAACCTCGCGCGGAGCAGCGCAAGGCGCAGGGGCTGCTTCAGCGATTCGATCTGACGGCGAGACCTCTGCCGCGACTGGCTCAGCCATGGATTCAGCCGGCTCACCACGCAAGCGTGCAATCTCGGCACGCAAACCCTGCGCATCGCGATACAGCCAGTCGACCTGCGCTTCGAGCGTACGCAAGCGCTGCTCGGTCGCCGAAGAAGAGGCGCTCGCGCCGCCTCGGCTCATGGTCTCACGCTTCCACAACAGGCCGAAAAGAAGCCCGAGCAAGCCACCAAGCAGCGCGCCCTCGCCGCCCGCAAGCCCCCCCAACGCCGCGCCAAGCAGCAAGCCAAGAAACCACATGACACTCTCCTTTTCCTCTTCGCTCTCATTTCCAGTCGCCACGCAACTCGGCAACCAGCGACTGCAGATATTCCGGCGTCGCCGCCTCGGGCGCTACCGGAGCCCCCACGACCAGACCGATCTTTGAAAACAATCCACGGCGCAATGGCTTGCGCATTGCCGGGCCATCCTTGCGGCTAAAAAAGCTGCCCCAAAGCCCACGTAACGCAAGCGGAATCACCGGCACTGGCGTCTCGCCGACGATGCGCTGAATGCCCGATCGGAAGGGATAAAATTCTCCGTTATCGGTGATCCGCCCTTCCGGAAAGATGCCGACGATTTCACCCGCAGCGAGAGCGCGCGCCACCTCGGCGAAGGCCGCCTCCATCATTGCCGGATCCTCCTTGGCTGGCGCGATCGGTATCGCGCGCATGTGGCGAAAGACGAAGCTGATCACCGGCGCACGGAAGATGCGATGGTCCATCACGAAGCGAATCGGTCGGCGGCTAGCCGCCGTAATGACCAGCGGATCGACAAAGCTGACGTGGTTGCAGACGACTACAGCAGGCCCCTCATCGGGGATATTTTCCAAACCCTTCTGCTCCAGCCGGTAGATCGAATGGATCAGCAACCAAGCCACAAAGCGCAGGAGAAATTCCGGCACCAGTCCGTAGATGTAGATCGCCACACCGGCATTGCATGCCGCCGCAATACCGAACAGCAGCGGAATCGACACCCCGCTACCAAGCAGACCGGCCGCCGCCAGTGCGCCGACGACCATGAACAGCGCGTTCAGTATGTTGTTGCCGGCGATGATGCGTGCGCGCTGCTCCGGCGCGCTGCGCAACTGAATCAACGCATAAAGCGGAACGATAAAAAAGCCGCCGAACACCCCAAGCGCAAAGAGATCGAACAACACATGCCAAGTTGAAAACAGGCCGAGCAAAGCGGGTACCGCAAGGGGTGCACCAGCGGCCAACTGCGCAGGCGAAGCAAAGGCCAGATCCAGGCCGAATAGTGTCAAGCCAATCGAGCCGAACGGCACCAGACCGATTTCAACGCGCTTGCCGGATAAACGCTCGCAAAGCAGAGAACCGAATCCGATGCCAATCGTAAAGATGGCCAGCAGCAGCGTTACCGAGCTCTCGCCACCACCCAGAACATTCTTCGCATAAGCAGGAAATTGCGCGAGAAAAAGCGCGCCGTAAAGCCAAAACCATGAGATGCCAAGAATCGACAGGAAGACCGTGCGGTTCTGGCGCGCGAAGCCAATGTTGCGCCAGGTTTCGCTCAGCGGATTTAGACTGACAATCAGCTCCGGCACAGGGGCTGGCGCTGCGGGGATACCGCGACTCGTCAAGTAGCCGGCAACGGCAACAAGCAGTCCGGCATAGGCCACCCATACCGGATCGCCGCCGGCTCCCGCGAGCAGTCCGCCGGCCAGCGTACCGATCAGGATCGCCACGAAAGTACCGGCCTCAACCAGCGCATTGCCGCCGACTAGCTCATCCTCTCGCAAATGCTGCGGCAGAATTGCATATTTTACCGGCCCGAACAGCGTCGAATGCAGACCGAGCAGAAAGAGCGCAACGAACAGGACGGGCAAGCTGTGCGACGAAAAGCCAAGGGCCGCAACGCCCATGATGACGATTTCCAGCACCTTCACCAGTCGCGCCAGTTTCGCCTTGTCATACTTGTCGGCGAGTTGCCCAGCCGTTGCTGAAAAAAGAAAGAACGGCAGGATGAAAATGCCCGCAGCAAGATTGCTCAGCACCTCCGGCACCAGCACTGTCCAACTCGCTGCCTGAAAGGTGAGCAATACGATCAGTGCATTTTTGAACAGATTATCGTTGAATGCCCCGAGAAACTGCGTGCTGAAGAATGGCGCAAAGCGGCGGGATTTCAGCAGGGAAAACTGTGAATCTGGTGTCGATTCTTGGCTCATCACGTTGCCTCGCGAATGTAGTTGAGCACGTTGCCAAGCGCTCCTTCAAGGAAAGTACTGTTAATCCAAAAATAGACTTCCTTGCCCTGTTTTTCGCTGAGCAGGACCTCCGCTTCGCGCAGAATTTTCAGATGATGAGATACCGTCGAGCGAGCCAGCGTGGACACCTCGGCAATCTGGCCGACATTAAGACGCTCACCTTTCTCAAAGAGCAGAAGAATACGCTGCCGGTGCTCATCGCCAAGTGCAGTGAACACCTTGGACATCGCCTTCCATTCGCGAGGAATGGCGCGACGGTAATCTTTTCTCATGATCCTGATCTCGAAAAACAAAACCTCAATTAACTGAATTACATATCGACAATCTTAGACGCATCGACAGGTAAGTCAAGCATTATTTCCCTGAAATATTTTCCTGAACAACCGACCTACGCAACCACGATGACACAAAAACAAAGGGCAGCCCGAAGGCTGCCCTTAAATCGTTAAAGCGAGTGCGATTATTTCTTCTTGGCGACCGGCTTCTTGGCGGCTGCCGGCTTCGCGGCTGGCTTGGCAGCCGGTTTTTTCGCCGGGGCTGCTTTTGCAGCAGGCTTGGCAGCGGCCTTCTTTGCAACAGGCTTCTTGCCGGCGACTGCGGCCTTCAGGCCAGCGCCCGCCGAGAACTTTGGTACCGACTTTGCAGCGATCTTCAGCACGGCGCCGGTCTTCGGGTTCTTGCCGGTGCGCGCAGCGCGCAGGACAGATTTGAATGTACCGAAGCCAATCAGCGCAACAGGATTGCCTTTGGTGATCGCCGCCGTAATCACCTCGGTCAGCGCGTCGATGGCCTTGTTTACGGCAGCCTTCGAAAGTTCCGCACGCTCGGCCACTGCTTCAATGAGTTCGCTCTTGTTCATGCCCATCCCCTTTGGTGTGAAAACTGCATTGTTCCACTAAGTTCGCCAGATTCGCAAGCCCTGCAACGCGCACGTCACACATTCAGACAAATGTTGTCACGTCAGCAACAAAAAACCGAAGATGAGCGATAGCACGATAGACCAAAATTCTGGCATCAACGCCACAACGCCAAAATCTGGCGCTAGCACCATAGATCCAAATTCTGGCATCAACGCCACAACGCCAAAATCTGGCGCTAGCAATCCTGGCCGCTGACACTTCGCGAGAACCCGCCGCCGCCAGCATGCGCGGGAAGTATGCACATCAGAATTGACAAGGAATCCGTTGCATTGCTGATATCCGGCGGAAAAGCGGAAAACGGCGATGCGCGATCGATCACGCTTTTGATGTAAGCGATCTCGGCCTGCTGATCGTCGGCACGCAGTATGCGAAAGCTCTTCAACGAGCCGTCGCGGTTCAACAATATCTGCACCAATGCCTTGCCGAAGCCCTTGCCTCTCGGCTCATTTTTAACGAAGGCAGCACTGCGATTCAACTTGCGGACGAAGGCATCGAAATACATCTCCATGCTAAAGGGTTCGACGGTTTTCGCTTTCATCGCTTGCTGAATCGCGGCGGCGTATTCAGCACTTTCCGGCTGATGCCGCGCCATCTCCCGGGCGGAAATCAGCGCCTTTTGCGACAATTCGCGACCACTCAACGGCTTCGCTTGCACCGCGAGTTCATTGAGGAATTTGTCCATGTCCGCGCGTTCGGCATTGGTCCATGACTTGTTGGCCCAGACGTCATTCGCCAGCACTGGCTCTCGCTGGGTCACCGACTTTTCCAATCGACGGCTTGGCCTCTTGTTGCTTTCGGCGGTCGCCTGCGGTTCCGCCACAGGACGGGGTGACGGCTGAACGACGGACAGGGAATCAGGCCGCGCGATGGTGATATCCATACGTGGACGCGGCTTGGCGGCTGAATTTTCGGTAGCCGAAGACAAGGACTCAGGATTGGATAAGCGGAAGAAAAGCACAACTGCGTGCAGCAAGAGAGAGATC
>CAJAHZ010000342.1 GCA_903939665.1 uncultured Pseudomonadota bacterium
ATTCAGGCTGTCGTTGCCGAGGCCGCCATTCAGGGTGTCGTTACCCAGACCGCCATAAAGCTTGTCGTTGCCGGCGCCGCCGGTGAGGCTGTTGTCGAGGGCGTTGCCGGTGCCGGTAAAGGCGAGTGCGCCGATGTAGGCAAGGTTCTCGACGTTGGCGAGTTGCGGGACGGCGAGGCTGTAGGTGGCGAGGTTGGTGAGCAGGGTGTCGGTGCCTTCGCCGAGGTTCTCGATGACTTTGTCGCCAATGCTGTCGACGGTGTAGGTGTCGTCGCCGAGGCCGCCGGTCAGTTTATCGGCGCCCATGCCGCCGTCCAGCGTGTCGTTGCCGTCGCCGCCAGTGAGGGTATTGGCAAGATCGTTACCGATGCCGACAAAGTCGTTGCTGCCGACGTGCTGAAGATTTTCGATGACGGTATAGGTCGCGAGTGAAAAATTGCCGAGGTGTGTACTGATCGTGTCGATGCCCGCAGCGTCGGTAATGGTCTCGTGATTGGTGCCGCCGTTATCGGCCACGTCGATGATGTAGGTGTCGTTGCCGAGGCCGCCATCAAGCGTGTCGTCGCCCGCACCGCCGTCCAGCGTGTCGTTGCCCTTGCCGGCGCTTAGCGTGTCATTGCCGGCGCCGCCCGTCAGGTGATCGTCCCAAACATTGCCCAGCAGGTTGCGGGCGGCATCGCTGGCACTAGCAGGGAGCGAAGTAAACGTGACCGGTAACTGCTCGGTGCTTACGCTACCGTCACCAGCGCTGGAAATGCATACGAAGGCGCCTGCACTGCCATTGCGCACGTACTGTGTCGTGTCGCCAAACAGCCAGCGATCGCTTTCAGACACCACATCCGAAACATGAACAACTGTAAAGCTGCCATTTGCCTGATGAATATAGGCCAGCGGCTGAGTCATCGGATAGGCCGTGGAGCCACGGGCATGGGGCAATATGTCCATGCGACCATCGCCATTCACATCAAGCAGCTCAAGAGACTCGATCCACATCTGGGAGTCGGGGGAACCTGCCGATGGTGGACCACTGGTGCGCGAGGCGGGGTCGGTAAGATATTGCGCTGTCTGATCGGCAAATGTTCGGTCGCCCTTGTTGATCAGAATCTGGACCTCCCAGCCACCCAGCAAAACATCAAACTGACTGGTGACGATTAAATCCGGCTGACCGTCAAAATTGACATCCATCGACTGTATGTCATATACCGAACGGGTCTTGCCAGCCTCTCCGAAAGGCAGATCAATGCTGGGCGAAGCCGCGAAGCTTCCGTTCTTGTTCCACAAAACCACCGCGGCAACAGGTCGTTGGGCAGTAGAGAAGGCTGACCCCAGTACAAGATCCTGGCGATTGTCGCCATCAAGGTCGACCAGCAGTTCGGAAGTCACGCGCCGTACCGAGGGATTAAGAAACTGCCCGCTGGACAACGGCAGCAGGCTGCGATTCAGTTGAAAACTGCCCGCACCGTCGTTAATCAAGGCGTAAGGGGTATAGACATTGGGCATCGGGACGTTGCCGACAATAATGTCGGGCGCTCCATCACCATTGATATCGCCGACAGCCGCACTGTGCGAAAAATCGCTGAACTGTGGCAGGGTCGACGTCGCATCACGCCACGTACCGTCACCATTCGAAAGATAGAGTCGATTCTGCTCGCCGGGATACGGCGAAGCATCCCAGCCATGGCTGGCGATGAACAAATCCTTCTGACCATCGCCATTGAAATCGGCAGAAACGACTTCTCGGGGATGCGTCGTCATGAGCGTGCTGACGGGAAACACGCTCTGACTGGCGACGGAGAAACCTCCCCCGACAAGGCCAAAGGCAACCACCCCGGGCTGGGCAGCCGCATCCGGAGCACCGGGATAGCTGGCACCCAGTATCAGCAGATCGCCGATGCCGTCACCATTCAGGTCGGTAGCATACATCCGGTCTATCCACCGGGGGCTGTAGGCGGCAGTCAGCAGGACTGTCATCCGCACGCCGCTAACGACATCTCCGCTCATTATCCCTCCCTAAAAGGGGCAAGCCACCAAGTCTCTACTTTCCATCGAAAACAGAACGAAGCCGACAACCAGTTTCGCGTATGGATGAAAAATAACAGCAGCAACAAGAAGTTACTATCGCCATAAATGGTTAGCATTGCCACCTTGAGCATACGAATGTCACAATCTCGCTGCTGCAAAAAACGATCCGCAATCGGCGGGATCATGCCTCCAGAAACAGATATCGGTCCATGAGGAGACGTCGCGTGGAATATCAAGCCATCATTGCCGCGCCGGCGTTTTGCCTTGGGGTGCTTTGCGACGACAGGGAAATTCATAAAATCGATTTTCTCGAAGCGCGCAATGACCTCGAACCAACGAACCCGCTCGCCGTAGAGGCTGCGCGCCAATTGCGCGCCTGGCTGAGCAACGCCGACTTCGCCTTCGGTTTGCCGCTGCGCCCCTCGGGAACGACCTTTCAGCGCCGCGTATGGGCGCAGATCGCGGCCATTCCAAACCATCAGACACGCACTTACGGCGAGCTGGCCAAAGCGCTGCACAGCGCGCCGCGCGCCGTCGGGCAGGCGTGCGGCGCCAACCCTTTCCCACTTGTTGTTCCGTGCCACCGGGTGATCGCTGCCGGGGGCGGACTGGGCGGCTTTGCGCGCCATGATGGCGGCTTCCTGCTTGACGTGAAACGCTGGCTGCTGGCGCATGAAAGCGCCTGACCCCGCGCCGCAGAACAGCATCAACCTCGCGGAGATCGACGCCTTCTGCGACACGCTGTGGCTCGAAGACGGCCTTGCCAAGGCATCGCTGGCCAGTTACCGCAGCGACCTCCTGCGCTTCGCCGGATGGCTCGCCGAACAGCGGCTTGGCGCGTTGTGCGATGCCGACGAGGTGGGGCTCACCCGCTTTGTTGCTGCGCTTTCGCAAACGCTGCGCGCCAGCTCGCAAGCCCGCTACATCTCGACCCTGCGCCGCTTCTACCGCCATCTGCTGATGCGCGGCCGGATTGCGTCCGACCCAACGCTGAAGATTGCCATGCCGGCCAAGCCATCGCGCCTGCCCAAGACACTTTCGGAAGCGCAAGTCGAAGCGCTGCTCACCGCCCCCAAGACCGAGACGGCACTCGGCCTGCGCGATCGCGCCATGCTCGAAACGATCTACGCAACCGGCCTGCGCGTTTCGGAGCTGGTTGGCCTGAGACTGCATGAGATCAATTTTGACATGGGCGTCATCCGCGTCTTCGGCAAAGGCAGCAAAGAACGCCTCGTGCCACTTGGCGAAGAGGCGGTCGACTGGCTGCGCCGCCATCTCTCCGAAGCGCGACCGGCATTGCTCGGCAAGCGCCAGAGCGACGATCTTTTCGTGACGGCGCGTGGTGCGGCAATGACACGACAGGCCTTTTGGCAACTGATCAAACGCTACGCCCTGCTGGCCGGCATCGATCCGGCACGGCTCTCGCCGCACGTGCTGCGCCACGCCTTCGCCACCCACCTGATCAACCACGGCGCCGACCTGCGCGTCGTCCAGCTATTGCTCGGGCACTCGGACATTTCGACGACACAAATCTACACTCATGTCGCCCGTGAACGACTCAAACTGTTGCACGCCGCACACCACCCCCGTGGTTGATGCCAACAGAACAAGCGCCAGCCCCGGTGCCTAGCCGCTCTGTTATGCTGATGTTTTGATCGCTGCAACGCCCCGTGAAGCACAAACACCTCCTCTCCGCAACACAGATATTCGCCATCAGCCTGGCTGCGCTGCTGCTGGTGGCCGCGACCTTTGCCGTTGACACCATCGCTTCGCACGCGCGGCATCTGGAACGCGGCGCAAAACAACTGCAGTACTCAAGCCGCATGCTGGCCATGCACGTGGCGCGCTCTTTCGACGGCGTCGAGGTATTGCTCGACGAAGTGGAAGCGCAGCTAAGGGAAGCCGAACACGGGAAAAACTGGTCGCAACAACAGGGACACGAATTCCTGAAGAGACACCTGACACGCGCATTGCCTCAGGTTCGTTTTCTGTTCGTGTTCGACGCAAACGGTGATCCGCGCTTCACCAGCTTTGCAGCATCCCCGCCACCGATCAACGTCAAGGATCGCCCCTATTTCGTGCAGATGCGCGAAGGCGC
>CAJAHZ010000343.1 GCA_903939665.1 uncultured Pseudomonadota bacterium
CGATTCGGATTGCCGACCACCGCCCAACGGTAATCGGTATCCAGCCCAATGACCCAATAATCCGAACGGAAAGGCCAGAAAAATGAGACCTTCAAGCGGGCATTATTGGCGCCTTCCACGGCCCAGGCCCTTCCACTCGCCTGATCAAAGCCATCGTTCGTACGACAGCGGTTGGTCACCGAAATTTCGCCGTCAGCGCGCAACGCATACTCTGCCGTCGTGTCGCCAATGCACTGCCGCTGGAAAAACATCGGGAAAGCAGCAATTTCGTACCACCGCCCAAGGTAGCGGCCAAGATCGACGGAAGCAACGCTCTCCACCGGCGGCGGCTCCGCAGCGGCAGCACCGGCGGCCAAGGAAAAAGCGCAGAACAGGATTCGAAATTGTCTGATCATTTTCATACCATCGCCTTGAGGTTACGCAATTTCATGCCGGATTTCCCTTGGCGAACAAAGTCCGCTCCTTGACCAGCGCATAAATCGCCGGAATCACCACCAGCGTCAGCAGCGTCGACGAGATCATGCCGCCGATCATCGGCGCGGCGATGCGGCTCATCACCTCCGAACCGGTGCCGTGGCTCCACATGATCGGCAGCAGGCCGGCCATGATCGCCACCACCGTCATCATCTTCGGCCGCACGCGCTCGACCGCGCCTTCCATCACCGCCGCGTAAAGATCACCCGGCTGCAGCGCCTGCCCGGCCGCGGCGCGCTGCGCACGGCGCGCTTCAAGCGCGTGGTCGAGGTAAATCAGCATGATGACGCCGGTCTCCGCCGCGACGCCTGCCAGCGCGATGAAGCCCACCGCAACGGCGACGCTGAAGTTGTAGCCGAGCAGCCACATCAGCCAGACGCCGCCGACCAGCGAGAAGGGCACCGAGAGCATGACGATCAGCGTTTCTGTAAGACGCCGAAAATTGAGATAAAGGAGGACGAAGATGATCGCCAGCGTCAGCGGGATGACGACCTTCATTTTCGCTGCGGCGCGCTCCATGTATTCGAACTGGCCGCTCCACGTGGCGTAGTAGCCGGGCGGAAACTTCACCTGCTCGCGCACTGCTTTTTGTGCCTCGGCGACGTAGCTGCCGATATCGCGCTCCCGAATGTCGACGTAGATGTAGGCCGAGAGCAGCGCGTTCTCGGTGCGGATGCTTGGCGCACCCTTGGCAATTTCAACCTTCGCCAACTGGCCGAGCGGAATCATCGCACCGTCGGAGGTCGGCACTAGCACCTGGGCAATCGTCTGCGGGTCAGCACGCAACTCACGCGGGTAGCGCACGGAAACACCGAAGCGCTCGCGCCCCTCGACCGTGGTCGTTACCGTCTCACCGCCCAGGGCCGTTGCGATCACTTCCTGCAGTTCGCCGATACCGAGGCCGTAGCGCGCCAGCTGCTCACGCTGCGGTTCGATGTTGAGATAGAAGCCGCCGGTAATGCGCTCGGCGTAGGCACTGGTCGTACCCGGCACCTTCTTTACCACCGCCTCGATCTGCCGCGCGACGCGCTCCATTTCGTCGAGATCCTTGCCGAACACCTTGATGCCGATCGGCGTGCGGATGCCGGTCGACAGCATGTCGATGCGCGCCTTGATCGGCATCGTCCACGAATTGGCGACGCCGGGCAATTGCAGCGCCTTGTCCATCTCGGCAATCAGCTTGTCGATGGTCAGCCCAGCCCGCCATTCCGACTCGGGTTTCAGGTTGATGATCGTCTCGAACATCTCGAGCGGTGCCGGATCAGTCGCACTTTGCGCCCGCCCGGCCTTGCCGAATACCGAGGCGACTTCAGGGAAGCTCTTGATGATTTTGTCCTGCGTCTGCAGCAGCTCGGCAGCCTTGGTCACCGAAAGACCGGGCAGCGTTGTCGGCATGTAGAAAAGCGTGCCTTCATTAAGCGTCGGCATGAACTCGCTGCCCAGACGGCTCGCCGGATAGAGACTGACGGCCAGCGCGAGCAGGGCGATGGCGATGGTTGTTTTTTTCCAGTTCATCACCGCCGCAATGATCGGCCGGTAGAGCGCAATGAGTGCGCGATTCACCGGGTTCTTTGCTTCAGGCAGGATCTTGCCGCGCACGAAGAGCAGCATCAGCACCGGTACCAGCGTCACCGAGAGGAAGGCTGCGCCGGCCATCGAGAAGGTTTTAGTATAGGCAAGCGGCGAGAACAAACGCCCCTCTTGCGCTTCGAGCGTGAACACCGGCAGGAATGAGACGGTGATTATCAGTAAGGAAAAGAACAGCGCCGGGCCGACTTCCTTGCAGGC
>CAJAHZ010000344.1 GCA_903939665.1 uncultured Pseudomonadota bacterium
GGCGCTCTACCTGATCAGCACCGGCCAGCGCCACGCCCTCGCCGCACGCGGCGCATTGAGCTTCGGCGGCAACTGGGTGTGGCGCTGGAAGGACTGGATAGACCGCCGTTTTATGAAGCGGTTTTCATAGCGCAGCGTTCTTTCCGCGCAAGGATTCGGCCAATAACGAGAGCGTATCGGCAATTTTTCTGGCGGTTTCCGGAGGGGGCAAGGGCAGCTTGAGGCTGCGCGCCCCGCTCACCGAGTCGCGCTCTATCCAGGGGTGAGCCGGCGTTGCCGTATCGCCAGCCGCCGCCAGTGCGGAGACGAACTGCGCGCCGAACTGGAGCAGTGCATTCCATGGGTCGACGACCTCGGCCGCTGGCGGTGATAGTTCACTTGCCTTGCGTAGCGCGTCCGCCGGCGATGAGTCGACTTCTTCTTTGGCTGTAATGTCCGTCTCGCGCACCGGTTCGGCTGCGCCGGCATTGGCCATCTCTTCAGCCGGCGCCATCGCCTCACCTTCGCCCATGCGACCGGTGACGTTTTCGACGTCTTTCATGAAACGGTTCAAACGCGAGCCGCCAAAAGAAATCTCGCTGGTGCCGCCGTCAAGGATGCCTGCCGACAGAGAGCGCTTGAACGCCAGTACGGAGAGCATGCCCTCCTCGATGGTGCCCTTGGCGACAAAATTGACGATCTGCACCGGCCGTTTCTGCCCCATGCGATGAATGCGCGAGATACGCTGTTCGAGAATCGCCGGGTTCCACGGCAAATCCATGTTAATCAGCGTCGAGGCGTGTTGCAGATTGAGGCCGGTGCTGCCGGCGTCGGTCGACAGGAAGACACGGCACGCAGGATCGTCACGAAAACGCTCAATCAGTGCCGGTCGTTTCTCCGATGGCACGCCGCCGTGAAAGCTGACATAGCCAAAGCCACGCGCTTCCAGCCGACGAATTACGATGTCCTGGGTGCGCGTCCATTGCGAAAACACCACGGCCTTGGCATCCGGTTGCGCGAACAGGTCGTCGAACAGCGCGGCCAGTTCATCGGCCTTGACTCCGTGGTCGCTTTCCTGATCAAGCAGATAGGTGCTGTTGCACGACATGCGCATGTTCTGCAGAGCGCAGGTGAGCCGCCGCTGATCCTTGTCCGAGAGAAACTTCGTCTTGCGCCAGCGCTGCACGATTTTTGATACGACCTCGGCGTTTTCCTGGTGATAGCTCATCTGCAACTCGGTCATCGGCACCAGAAAATTCTGGTCGGTGCGTTCCGGCAGTTGCTTCAGCACTTCGTGCTTGCGGCGGCGAATCATCACCGGCGCCAGCGTTTCACCGATTTTCTCCAGCCCGGTGTAACCGGTCACGCGTCCGCCTTCATCCTTGAGTTGATGCTCATGCAGCAGCTTCCATGTTGGGCCGAGCCGATGCTGGTCGACGAACTGCACAATCGAGATCAACTCCTCCAGCTTGTTTTCCAGTGGTGTACCGGTCAGCACGATGGCATAGGCACTGTCGATGCGCTTGAGCGCCCGCGCGGCGATGGTGTTCCAGTTCTTGACGCGCTGCGCTTCGTCGACAATCACCAGCTCCGGCGCCCAGTCAGCAATCAGATCGAGATCGGGCTTGAGCTTCTCGTAGTTGGTGATCTTGCAGAAATCATCCGCGGCATAGTCCTTTTGGCGCTGCGCCCGGCCACCGGATAGCACCCGCGCCGCATTTTTGCCCTGCCGCCCGGAAAAGCGTGCGATTTCGCTCTGCCACTGGTATTTGAGCGAGGTCGGGCAGATCACCAGCACACGTGACACACCGAAATGCCGCGCCAGGATTTCTGCCGCTGCAATGGCCTGAATCGTCTTGCCCAGGCCCATTTCGTCGCCAATCAGCACGCGGCCGGCACGCACCGCAAACAAGGCGCCCTCGGCCTGATACGGGTAGAGCGGAACTTTGAGCAATTTCTTCAACGCCGGATCGGCTGCGCCACGTGGGAACAGACCATCAAGCAAATTGGCCCGGCGCGCCGCATCGCGTCGACCAGCGACAAAATCGAGCGCATCGTCGTAGGCACGCAGTTCGTGTCCGCTCTTAGCAACGGTCGCGAGGAAGCGTTCAAGAATATCGAAGCGCGCTTCCGCCAGCACCCAGTTGTGCGCCTCGTCAAACAGCAGCGTCGCCGCCTGCAGGATGGCCGGCGGGCAATCCGTGCCGGCACGAAAATAAACCGCACGCTGGCAATCGTTGCGCAGATACAACTCGGAAAAAGCCGGCTGGTAGCCGCGCGTAAACGCCGTCTTCGCGCCACGCTTCTTCTCAAGCCGAGATAGCGTGAATTCGATGTGCTTGCAAGTGCCCAGTTCGTTGGTGGCGTAATCGGGGCAGGCACAAAAGTTGTCGCCAGGGCGCTGGCCACGGATCGCCACGCGATAGTGCGTTTTCGACAGCGGATTGCTGACGCAAAATTCCGAGAAGAAAGGCTCCGCCCCGATGTTTTTCAAGCCGAATTCCTGTTCACGCCCGAACTGCCTGCGTAATGCGCGCTGCCAGTCAATCGGAGAAAGATCGATCGGCGCGTGAGTACGGGAAAGCTTCGCTTCCCTGGCCTTGGTGGGTTTTGCGTTGGGTTTCATGTGGGTTTGCCTGATTACGAAGGTCGAAATTGACGCGGGCTACAGATGGGTGTGAACATTTTGTTCCACGGCATTGAATAGGAATCCGCCACGCACGGCAAGCGGCGCAGCGCAGCGCAAATAGTCAATCGTTCGCTTCAGCCCCCAGGAACGCTCCCCCCTTGTTCAATGTCAGAAAGTAACATAAGCTTCTGACAAACAGAGGTGCCTTGTGAACACAATGCCTGAAACCATCCTGCTACATGCCCAATCCCTGCCCGAGGGCAGCGTACTGTCGCCCAAAGAATTCCTGCACCTGGGGAGCCGGGCCGCCATTGATCAGGCGCTTTCCCGGCTGGCCAGAGAAGGCAAATTGTTGCGTGTATCGCGCGGAGTCTATGTTGCCCCGATATCCAGCCGATTCGGGGCGCGCCCGCCCGCGCCAGAGAAGGTGGTCGAATCCTTGGCTGCGCAGAATGGCGACGTGGTCGCCGCGCACGGCGCCACAGCAGCCAACGCCTTGGGACTAACCCGTCAGGTGCCCATCCGCGAGGTTTACCTGACGTCCGGGCGCACCCGGAAACTGAAACTTGGCCGCTCTGAAGTGCTGATTAAGCACGTACCGCGCTGGATGCTGTCCTTGGGCAATGGCCCGACTGGTGCAGCCGTTCGTGCTCTGGCCTGGATGGGGCCGGCCCATGTCGAAAAATCGTTGGCGACCTTGCACAGCACACTGTCTCCATCGGAATGGCGTGAATTGGCCGCCGCACGAGCCGCACTGCCGTCCTGGATAGCGCGCGCAATCGGTGAAGAAGCCACCCGTGACTGAAGCATTCCTCAAGCTCAGCAGGGACGATCAGCGCGAAGTTCTGGAACTGGTCCGGGAGAGAACGGATCGCCCGACGCACCTTCTCGAAAAAGACGTATGGGTGGTCTGGGCCTTGGGTGCTCTCTTCGAATCATCGCTGGCAGCCGACTTGACCTTCAAGGGCGGCACCTCCTTGTCCAAGGCCTACAAGGTCATCGATCGCTTCTCCGAGGATATCGACCTCACTTACGACATTCGCAAACTGATCGAAGACCTGATCGGCAGTGATGGGAGTTTGCCGGGCAGCCGTAGTCAGGCCGACAAATGGACCCGGGCCGTGCGTGACCGCCTGCCAGAGTGGATTGCCACCAACGTATGCCCGGTCATTGAGGCTGCGCTTGCCCGTGAAAAAATGGAGGCCAGGCTCGAAATTGGTGGCGCGGGGAACGACAAGCTGATGTTGCACTATCCCGCACTCAAGCGCGGCACCGGCTATGTTGCGCCGATGATCACGCTGGAGTTCGGCGGGCGCGCCACCGGCGAGCCGCACCAGGTACTGCCCATCACCTGCGACATGGACGGGCATGTTCCGAACGTCTCATTTCCCACCGCATCCCCTCTGGTCATGAGTGTGGCCCGGACCTTTTGGGAAAAGGCAACAGCGGCACACGTCTATTGCGCACAAAGACGCAT
The DNA here is from genome assembly GCA_903939665.1 of uncultured Pseudomonadota bacterium. Lineage (GTDB taxonomy): Bacteria > Pseudomonadota > Gammaproteobacteria > Burkholderiales > Rhodocyclaceae > CAJBIL01. The sequence continues at coordinate 4,086 of CAJAHZ010000344.1, forward strand.
ACGCAGCGAACGCTACGCACGCCATTGGCACGATCTGGCCGCACTTGGGCGCAGCCCATTCTTTACTGGCGTGATTGAAGATCGCGCTGTGGCCGCTGCCGTTGCGCAGCACAAATCGTTATTTTTCATCGAGAAGAATAGTGTTGGCGGCGTTATCGACTACCTTCCGGCTGTGACCGGACATCTGAACATCGTCCCCGGTGGCGATGCATGTAGCGCATTGGCCGATGATTACGCGAACATGTGCGCAGACCAGATCATGCTCGGTGAAGCCCTTACCTTTGAACAACTGATGCAGGCTTGCCGTGAAGTCGAGAGTCAGGCGAACAAGGCTGCCAGTCGAATAACGCACGCATGAGCGCTGTGAACAATGCAGCCGAGTTGTTCAGGCACGTCACACCACCGCGCATCGAAGAAATCCAGTCGGCGCTGGCGCAACTGGCCGAGTGGGGCAACCTCGAATCACAACCCGACACCGGACGTGTAGCAAGCATCAGCGACTTCTACCGGGCGCGCTGCTTGTACCGATTATCGCAAGGTGGCGAGGCGGTGGAGTCGGCCCTTGCGGTATTCGAGCGTGCACTTCAACACCGGGCCGGGTTGCAGACCATCGCGCTGGAAGATCAGTTGCCGCAGGCCCCATCAGATCGATCGCGGGAAGATTTCCCGATCTTTGTGGCAAGCCAATCCTTACAATCGCGCCGCCGCGATATTTTTTTGAGTGCTGAAATAAAATTTTCGTGAATCTCATTCGTCAATGCTTGTCGCAGGACGAAAAGCCGGCCAACATGCCGCTTTCCTTATCACAGGAGGCCTGATCCGTGGATCTCAGACGACGGCTGGTTGCCTATCTCGGTGCATTGGTCTTCTGCCTCTTGCTGGTGACTGCGGTAGTCAGCTTTTATTCAGTCCGTGATGACGCCGCTGCTGAAGTTCTGGCCTCGGAACGCCTCGCCCGGGCGATGCTGGCTGCCGGCGAGCTCGGGTATGGCCACGATCCGGTCGAGGCTAAAGCCCGACTTGAGGCGGTGCTGGCAGAAGGCCCCCTGCGGCATCTGCACGTCAGTCTGGCCGGTGATGGATCGCCAGCCGCCCCGGCCAGCGAAGGTCTGGCTGGATGGCTGGCCTCGCTGCTCGGCGCTGGCTCGACCGGCGAGGTTTATCGCATCCGTTTTCAAAACGCTGAACTGCTGATTACCCCCAATTCGAGTTCGGAAATTGATGAAATCCTGCAGGACGCGCTTCGTCTTTTCGTTACGTTGGCGCTTTTTTCGGTCGCCACCCTGATCGTCGCCTGGCGCGCAGCCGATCACGCGCTGGCACCGGTTCGGAAGCTGGAGGAAGGGCTGGAACGTCTGGCCGATGGCGAACAGAAAGCCAATCTGCCGGCTTTTGAATTGCGGGAGTTTTCCCGGGTGGCTTCGGCCATTGATCATCTTGCCAGTTCGCTGGAAGAAGCACGACGCGGCCAGCGCCAACTGGCGCAGGAGCTGATCAGCGTTCAGGAAGCAGAGCGCCGGCAACTGGCGGCCGAACTGCACGACGAAATGGGCCAGATGCTGACGGCTATCGGTGTAACGGCGGCTTATCTCGAACGCCACGGACAGGAAATCGCGCCGCAAAACGTGGTGAGCTACGGGCGCGAACTTCAGCAGGATGTGCGCACCGTCGGCGCACAATTGCGCAGCATCCTCCGGCGATTACGACCGTACGGTCTTGATGGCCTCTGTATTGACGATGCCTTGCACGAACTGCTGGAGGGCTGGCAGCAGCGTGAGGCCGGTATCCACTTCGACCTGAAGCTGACGGCCGCCTTGCCTCCGGTCAGCCAGGAGATCGCGCTGGTTCTCTACCGCGTCGTTCAGGAGGCGCTCACCAATGTCGTCCGTCATAGCCAGGCAACCGACTGCCAGGTGACGCTGAGCAGCGACGGAGGAACGCTTGCGCTGTCGATTGCCGACAACGGCTGCGGTCACCCGGCCGAAGTGGTCAAACGCATGGGCGTCGGGCTGCTCGGCATGCGCGAACGTTTGTCCATGGTCGGCGGCAGGCTCAGCTTTGTCGCGCAGGAAACACGGGGCTTGCGCCTGGCTGTGAGCATTCCGCTCACGGCTTTGGACCCAGCGGAAACCGCAAAATGATTCGCATCCTTCTCGTCGATGATCATGCGGTCGTACGCACCGGCTACCGCCGCCTGCTTGATGCCGAGCCCGGTCTGCGGGTGATCGGCGAAGCGGCCAGCGCCAACGAGGCGAATGCTTTTGTCCAGCGGGAAACGCCCGATGTCGCCCTTGTCGACCTGAGCCTCAAGGGCAGCAGCGGGCTCGAAGCCATCCGCGGCATGCTGGCACGCCTTCCCGGCCTGCGGATATTGGTCCTGTCCATGCATGAAAGTCGCGGCCACGTCACTCAGGCCATCCGCTGTGGCGCGCTGGGCTATCTGACCAAACACTGCGAACCCGCCGAAGTGATTGAGGGAATTCGCCGTGTCGCCGAGGGAAAGCGGGTTCTGGCGCCGGACA
>CAJAHZ010000345.1 GCA_903939665.1 uncultured Pseudomonadota bacterium
ATTATCGCTTGCGCAAAGGGTCGAGCAGCGACGACAGCCCATTGTGATCAAGCTCCTGCATCAAGGCCAGCAGCTTGCCGATTTCACCGGGTGGGAAGCCTTCGCGGGCAAACCAGTTGAGATACTGCCCCGGCAGGTCGGCGATCAGGCGGCCTTTGTATTTCCCGTAAGGCATGGTCCGGGTGACAAGCAGTTGCAGGTGTTCGGAATTCATGGGGGGTCATCGAGGCGAAGTCTGACAATGCCGCCAGTCTGCCATATGCCGGGATTCCCGCGCTATGATCCGGCAATTGATGTTTTCCATTATGGGCGGTCCGGCCAGCCCGTTTGCACAGCCAGAGAAAATCATGCCCAAGAAATCGACGGTACATCGCATCCACATTCCCCGCTCAGCGCAAGTGCTGCTACCTCTCGCCCTTTTGGTCGGAGCCTTATTCCCGCCTGCTGCATCGGCCGCGCCGCGTCTACGTTGCCAGCTCAGTCAGGGCGGGGCGGTGCAAGTCGTCGAATTCACGCCAGTTGCCGACCCCTACCGTGTGAAATCCATCGATATCCGGGAAAACTTTCGCTTCAAGGCCGTCGTGATCGGCGATGAACAGAAGATCGATTACATCAAGCTCTACACCTATTACCACTCAAAGCGGCAGCCGGTATTGCTGCACGAAGCAAAGTACCTCGCGCCCACGGTTCTTTCCGACCCCACTCCTGACGCCCTGACCGGAACAAACACCCTGTACTCGCCCAATCTGGAGCGTGAGTTTCAATACGGCTGCACCTTGTTCGAGGTCGCCCCATGATCGGCAAATACTGTTCGGCCCTGATCGCCGCGCTTTGCCTCCTGACACCCGGTCTTCCACTGGCCGTGGAAGCACTGGACGAGCCCGGGGTTTCAATCGCTTTTGTCGGCGACATTCTGCTCGACGAATTGCCGGGAAAGCTGATCAAGAAGGGAATTGACCCCTTAAAACCTTTTGCCCCGATCATCGACCGTGCCGATATCCGGGTCGGCAACCTGGAATGCGTCGTTGCGACGCGCGGCGCGGCCGAACCGGACAAACCCTATACGTTCCGCGCTCACCCGCGCACTTTGAAGATCCTCAAGCGCCATTTCGACGCAGTATCTCTCGCCAACAATCATTCCGGCGACTTCGGGCCCATCGCTTTCAGCGAAATGCTTACGCTTCTCGATCGTGAAGGCATCGCCTATTTCGGTGGCGGCAAGGACCTTGCAGCGGCTCATACGCCGCTGCTGATCGAGCGCAAGGGATTGCGCATCGCCTTGCTCGGCTACAACGAATTTTTTCCGCGCAGCTTTGAAGCGGATCATGACAAAGCCGGCATCGCCTGGAGCGAAGATGAACAGGTCCGGCTCGACATTGCCAATGCCCGCAGCCAGTATCATGCCGATATCGTCATCCCCGTCATGCACTGGGGATGGGAGCACGAACCCAGCGCCAGCCAGCGCCAAAACGAATTGGCGCGCCTGATGATCGATGCCGGCGCCGATGCCGTCGTTGGCGGACACCCGCACGTCACCCAGAACATCGAGCACTACCGGGGCAAGCCAATCATTTATAGTTTGGGCAATTTCGTTTTCGACGGATTCACTGCCAAAGACAACAACACTGGCTGGCTGCTACGCCTCGAACTCGATCGTCAGGGTGTACGCCGCTGGCGAACCTTCGTCGCACACATTAACGGCAAGGGGATTCCGCACCCGGGACGGCAGAGCGAGGGTGCCTGCTGGGAAAGAGGGCAGGAGCGCGCTGTGGCCTGCGATAAGAATTAGCGCGCTTGAAATCCCTGTTGGTGATGATTACCGGAAAAAGCGGAAATAGGAAATCAACTCACGTAACCGCGTCGACGTCTCCTTCATTTGATCGGTCTTTCCGGTAACTTCGGCAATCGACGATGAAGTCCGCTCAATACCAGTGACGATACCCTCAATCTGGCGAGCGATTTCGTTACCAGCAGCCGATTGCTGCCGGGTCCCGTCGGCAATGTGACGGGAAATCGACGCCACTTGTTCGCCATGATGGGATACCGCATCAAGCCCTGATCGCGCTGAACCCACGGCAGAATCAGCACTGGCTACGTGGCTTCCGGCCGATTCCATCGTCGACACGGCGAGTTGGGTGATGCGCTGGATTTCCTGAACGCTGCTCGTGATTTCCGAAGTCTGCTTGCTCGAGTTCTCGGCCAGCTTGCGAACTTCATCGGCGACCACAGCGAAACCCCGCCCCGATTCGCCGGCCCGTGCCGCCTCGATGGCCGCATTCAGGGCCAGCAGATTGGTCTGTTCGGCAATCCCGCGAATGATCTGACTGACACGGTCAATGGCCGAAATAGACTGGAAAAGTTCGGCCATGGTCTGCCCGGCGCCGCTGACAGTGGTGACGACGTTTTGCGAAGCGACCTGACTTTCGCCCATGCGCAGCGAGGCTTCGTTAAGCAGGCCATGCGATGCCTCGACCGCCAGCGACGCCTGTTGCGCACTATCAGCAATTTCATTGACTGAGGCGACCAATTGCTCGACCGACGCCGCGATACTGCTAGCGGCGCTGGATTGAACATCGGTAACCTTGCTGGTCTCGGCCATTTCCGTACTCAGGACGCAAGCGTTCTCACTGACCAGGTCTGCCGCTTCGGCAATCTCGGCCATCATCGCCTTGAGATGGGTCTGCATGGTAACCAGCGAATCGTTAAGCCGGCCCAGTTCATCAACGCGATGCAAGGGAATGACGTCGGTCAGATCCCCCTGCGCGATATTATCGAGCCGGCCAACAATGCGACTGACGATGGTCATCATTTTGCTCTGGATGACCAGTAACCAGATGCCTGCGACAACACCTGAAACACCGAGCAGGTTATGCGCCAGTTCGACCGTGCCGCTAGCCAGCCCCAGTGAAGGGCCCGCCCACTCGATCAGCGGAGCGAGAATCTGAACGGCGATCAGCCACAACACAAAGCCGCTGAGTTTCGCTTTGAGCGATGTGCGCATCCAGGCAGTCGGCTTGGGAATTTTTGCCTTGCCGTCCTTCAACTGGCGATACAGTGCTTCGGCCTCGGCTATCTGCTCCCGAGTCGGCTCGGTGCGTACCGACATATAGCCGATCGGCTGACCATTCTTGAGGACAGGTACAACCAGCGCATCAACCCAATAGAAGTTGCCGTTCTTGCAACGATTCTTGACGATGCCGCGCCACGGTCGTCCTTCCTTGATTGTTTCCCACAACCAGGCAAATGCACCAGGCAGCATGTCCGGGTGGCGCACCACGTTGTGGTTCTTGCCAACCAGTTCTTCGCGAGTGAACCCACTGAGGCTCACAAAAGTGTCATTGACGTAGGTCGTCATGCCCTTCAGATCGGTACGCGAGACAATGTAGCGTCCCTTGGGGAAAGGGGCTTCAACCTGGGTGACAGGCAGATTGGTTTTCAATTTAAACCTTCGTGGGGGCAGAATGAGAGCAATACTTGCGGCGTATCATAACTCGGCAAGGGGCTCCATCGCATCAGGAGGAAGAATATTGGCGTGATAGCTCACTTCATCGTTTTTGTCCGACGGCGACTGAGCGTATGCAGAAGCGATAAAGTCACTTTCCCACACCTCCCAAAAAAACGGGCGCCACAAGGGCGCCCGAAAAGGAGCTTACTTGGGGGGGGAATATCAATGGTGGTAAGCCGACTCCCCGTGTGAAGTAATGTCGAGCCCTTCGCGCTCCTCTTCTTCCGGCACACGCAGGCCGATGAACAGGTCAACCACTTTGAAGGCCACAAACGAAACCACGGCCGACCAGACAATCACGGTGCCGACACCCCACAACTGGCTGATTACTTGCGCCGTCATGTCGTAGTCACCGACCTTGTTGGTGACGTAATCCATCACGCCCGTACCGCCCAGCGAAGGCGCGGCAAAGACGCCGGTAAGAATGGCACCCATGATGCCGCCGACACCATGCACGCCGAACACGTCGAGCGAGTCATCGGCACCCAGCAGACGCTTCAGGCCATTGACGCCCCACAGGCAGACCACGCCGGCCAACAGGCCAATCACGATGCCGCCCATGACGCCAACGTAGCCGGCAGCCGGGGTGATCGCCACGAGACCGGCGACGGCACCTGAAGCAGCACCGAGCATCGACGGCTTGCCTTTGAACATCCACTCAGCCGTCATCCAGGAGAGCGCGGCGCAGGCTGTGGCCACCCAGGTGTTGACCATCGCCAGTGCAGCACCGCCGTTAGCTTCGAGCGCCGAACCGGCGTTGAAGCCGAACCAGCCGAACCACAGTAGCGAAGCGCCGATCATGGTGAAGGTGAGACTATGCGGCGCCATCGACTCGCGACCGTAACCAACGCGCTTGCCGATCATGAAGGCACCCACCAGACCGGCGATGGCGGCGTTGATATGTACCACCGTACCGCCGGCGAAGTCGAGCGCGCCCTTCTGGAACAGGAAGCCAGCCGTCTTGCCTGCTGCAACACCCGCCGCCGCGTCGATATAGGCATCCGGGCCCGCCCAGTACCAAACCATGTGCGCCATCGGCAGGTAGGACAAGGTGAACCAGATCACCATGAAGACGAGGATCGCGGCGAACTTGGCCCGCTCAGCAAACGCGCCGACGATCAGGCCACAGGTGATCGCCGCAAAAGCGCCCTGGAAGATAACGTAGGCCAGTTCGGTAATCACGACGCCCTTGGAGAAGGTTGCCGCCACCGTATCGACCGTGACCCCTTTCAGGAAGAGCTTGTCGAGTGTACCGAAGAAATTCCCTCCTTCAGTAAAGGCCACCGAGTATCCATAGATGACCCACAACACGCTGATTAATGAAAAGGTGACGAAGACCTGCATGAGTACCGAAAGCATGTTCTTGGAACGGACCAGTCCGCCGTAGAACAAGGCCAGACCGGGAATCGACATCAGGATGACGAGCGCCGCGCTGACCAGCACCCACGCGTTGTCGCCCTTATTCGGCACCAGTACCGGCGCGGCGGCAGCGGGAACTTCGGCAGTCGCCGCAGCAGGAGTAGCCGCGGGCGCGCTGACCGCGGGTGCGGCTGCCGGCTTGTCTTCCGCCCAGGTCGGCGCGCTGAGTGTTACGGCGCCAAGCAGGGCAAGCACTGCAAAAATGCGTCTCATGACAGGCTCCTTAAAGGGCTTCCTCACCGGTTTCGCCGGTGCGGATGCGGATAACTTGTTCAACATCGAAGACAAAGATCTTGCCGTCACCAATCTTGCCGGTACTGGCGGACTTTTCGATCGCCTCGATGACCTGATCGACCAGCTCGTCTTTGATCGCGGCTTCGATTTTCACTTTCGGCAGAAAATCGACGACGTATTCCGCACCACGATAAAGCTCGGTGTGACCCTTTTGGCGGCCGAAGCCCTTGACCTCGGTGACGGTGATGCCCTGCACGCCAATGGCGGACAGCGCTTCACGCACTTCGTCAAGCTTGAACGGCTTGATGATTGCAGTAACCAGTTTCATGTTGGGCTCCATATAAGGGGGAGGGCAGAGCCTCCCCGGTTGAGATCGGACTTGCTCAGAAGTTACGGGTAACCGAGATGACGGCAATGCCACGGCCCGCGTCACGCTTGCTGTTGCTGAGGTCGGCCGCGCCGTTGTCGTCCTGCCAGGACTTGGCGAAACAGTAGGGCTGATAATCGGTGACCGAGGCAGCCCGGTTCTTCGAACACGAGCCCTCGGCATTCGTGCCGACGTAGGACGCGGCGAACACCCAGCCGTTCACGTCCTTGGTAACACCCAGTTTCCAGTCGGTGTAGTCGGCGTTCTTCATGTTCTTGCCGTTGAGGTGGCCGACGTGCCCGTTGATGCCCCAGCCCTCGCCCAGATCATAATTGGCCGCCAGGTCGAGGTAGCCGGTGCCGCTGGTGCTCTTGCCGGTGGAGGCGCCGCTTGCATCCCAGCCGCGTAGCGAGAAGTAATCGTCGACTGAGTGCGAGTACTTCAGCGACAGGAATTTCCACGAACCGCCGATGTAGATTTCCTTGTTGGTCACCGCACCGGAATCAGCCCTGTTGCCGAGCGAGCGACCTTCGGAGCCGGGGTAGTAATAAACGATGGCGCCAACATCAAGGCCGAAGTCGCCGAAAGTTTTCTTGTACCCTCCGTAAAAATCCATTTCCAGGTTGCCGTCGGGGAAACCGGCGCCGGAGCTGACCGTCGAGTTCCAGTTGCCGGCATACCAGCCGCTTTCGTGCGCGTAATCGACGCCGCCCTGCAAGGCCGGCTTGCCGTAGGTCTGATCGATACCGCGGAAACGGTAGCTGGAAAAGAGACCCACGTTGCCGGTCAGCGTGTGTGGGCTGGCTTCAGCGACGGGAACCGCCGGTGCGGTCTCGGCAAAGGCCGGAAGAGCGAATGCGCCAGCCATGGCGATGGTCAGGATGGTTTTTTTCATGGGAAGCACCTCAATCGTCTGTTAAAAAATGAAAAACTCACATCGACTACTTAGCATTAGCCATGCCAAGCAAAAATACATCATAAAATCAGAAAACTAGGTCAAATTATGCACCGCTATAAAAACAGCACGCACTTCGCTGGCGCAAAAACAGCGACGTGACGCACCAAAGGGGTGCAACTCGCTTTAGGTACCGACAAATACCTGATGCTAGACTTGCACCATCCTGCCACGACACCAACACAAGGTAATCGCATGCTTGATCCCAAACTGTTTGAAGACCTCGCCGCCCGCTTGAGCGCCGCTATCGCCGCGAGTCCGGCGGCCGATATCGAGAGAAATGCCCGCACACTGCTTTCCAGCTTTTTTACCAAGCTTGATCTGGTCAGCCGTGAGGAATTTGATATTCAGACACAGGTGCTGCTGCGCACCCGCGAGAAGCTCAAAACGCTTGAATCCCGTCTGGACGAGCTGGAACGGCCTGCCGAAAAATAAAAGGCGTGCCTGCTTGACAAGTTGTTCTAACACGAACTAATATAGTCCGCGTTAGAACAACTTTTGCCAATCATGCCACGTGAACCCGCACTTGCCACGCTACGCGAACTTGCCCGCTGCTTTCAGGCCTTCGAGTCCCATTCTGCCGCGCATATCCGCTCACTCGGACTGACGCCGCCGCAATTCGATATTGTCGCAACGCTCGGCAACACCGCCGGAATGAGCTTCAAGGAGCTCGGCGAAAAAACGCTGATCACCAAAGGCACGTTAACCGGCGTCGTCGACCGCCTCGAAGGGCGTGGCGTGGTTCGCCGGGTCGGCTCCGCTGCGGACCGGCGCAGCACGCGGGTCGAGCTGACCGATGTGGGCACTGCGCTTTTCGACGAAGTATTCCCCGGTGTGGTGGCCAGGACAAAACAGGTGTTCGCTGTTCTTGGCGATACCGAACGGCTGGCGCTCGAAGCCAGCCTGCGCCGCCTGCGTGAAGCCTTCGAATCCTTTCCCCAAGCGGGCCATAAATGACACCCGGACGCTATACCCGTACCGCCATCGCCCTGCACTGGCTGATGGCGCTACTGATTTTCAGCGCCTTTCCGCTCGGCGTGTACATGCACGACCTGCCGCTCTCGCCAACCAAGCTGCAGCTTTTCTCGTATCACAAGTGGCTGGGCATCACGATCCTGCTCGCCGCTGCTGCGCGTCTGGCTTGGCGCATCACGCACCCGGCGCCGGCCATGGTCGACATGCCGCGCTGGCAGCGGATCGCCGCGCACGGTATTCACCACCTGCTTTATGTATTGCTCTTCGCCATCCCGCTGTCCGGCTGGCTGATGAGTTCGGCCAAGGGCTTCCAGACCGTCTGGTTCGGCGTCTTGCCCCTGCCCGATCTGGTCGGCAAGAACAAGGAACTCGGCGATCTGCTGACAGAGTTGCACCAGTCCCTGAATTTTGGCCTGCTGTTGCTGGTCGGTGCGCATATTGCCGGCGCGCTCAAACATCATTTCGTCGAGCGCGACGACACGCTGCGCCGGATGACTTTTCGTTACAAGCGATAGGGAATACTTGATGAAATTACGCTCCCTCCTGATTGCCGGCGCGCTCGTCGCCACAGCGGCCATGGCAGCTGAACTGACGCAGTTCAGCCCGGAAAAAAGTCAGATCACTTTCGTTTCGAAGCAGATGGGCGTCTCTGTCGACGGTCGCTTCAAGAAATTTGACGCCAGAATCACCGTTGATCCGGCCAAACCCGAAACGGGAAAAGTCCAGTTGGACATTGATCTGGCCAGCATTGACGCGGGGAGCAGCGACGCCGATAACGAGGTGAGGGGCAAGAACTGGTTCAACACGACCGTTTTTCCGAAAGCCACATTCGTTTCCAGCCAAGTACGCGTAGTCGGCGGCGGACGTTACGAAGCACTCGGCAAACTCACGATCAAGGGCACAACACGCGACATCGCCGCGCCCTTTGCCGTCAAGACGGAAGCCGGCGGCGCCTGGTTCGACGGCAGCCTCACGCTCAATCGCCTGCAGTTCAAGATCGGTGAAGGCGCCTGGGCAGATACCTCGACGGTCGCCGATGAGGTCCAGGTCAAATTCAAAATCTTTGTCACCGGCGAAGTTGTTCCAAACGCCGCAAAAAAGTAAGCCTCAAACCACACAACGGAGATCACCCATGAAAAAGCTCACCGCCGCACTGCTCGCCACCGCCGCACTTTCCACTTCGGCTTTTGCCGCGCCGGAAACCTACGTGACGGATGCCAACCATACTTTCCCGAGTTTCTCTTACAGCCATTTTGGCTACTCGGTTCAGGTTAGCCGTTTTGACAAGGCCTCGGGCAAAATCACGCTCGATCGCGCTGCCAAAACCGGCGACGTCGATATCACCATCGATATGAAATCGGTGAACACCGGCGCGGCCGCATACAACGGGCACATTCAAGGCGAGGATTTCCTC
>CAJAHZ010000346.1 GCA_903939665.1 uncultured Pseudomonadota bacterium
CAGGCTTCGGAAGCGCTTGGCGCAATCGACGCTGCAGTCGCGTCAGATGCTTCGCCATTGGCAGACGACGGTATGAGAATCTCTTCACTCATTCGAAGCTACCCTTGAGTAATTCCTGATATTCGGGCGAATCGGGAAATTTCTGTCGCAACTGACTGCTGTAATTCGCTTCAGCAGAACGATCGCCCAGACGGTGCTCAATCCGGATTAACAGCCACAGCGCCTCCGCATTGGGATCATTCAAACGAAGCACTTTTTTTAACTGCTCCCTGGCTGCCTCTGGACTGCCGCGTTTGAAACTGATGCCGGCCAATTGAAACAGCGCTTGCGGGTTATCCGGCGAGAAACGCAAGGCTTTGCGAACAAACTCCTCCGCCAAAACCAGTTCACCGGCCTTCGCATAACACGTACCCGCGTTCAGAAAGGCCACTTCAGGCGTCTGATACAAGGGATTCTTGATGGCGCGCTGAAAGTGGGCAATGGACTCTTTCTCTTTGCCGACCTGACAGAGGAACCAGCCATAGTTGTTGCTGATCTCCGGATCTTTTTCATCAAGACTCAAGGCGTGCTGAAAGTCTTTTTCAGCAGATTCCAGCTCCTTGATCTGATAAAGGACCAGCCCTCGCGTACTGTAGGCTTGGGCATAGTTTGGATTGATCGAAATGGCAATGGTCAGCTCTTCCAGCGCAACAATCCAGTTACCGTTCTGAAAATACAGAGAACCCAGTTCCGTATGCAGCTTGGCGCGGGTGTGGACGTCCTTTGGATTTGATGCCGAAGAGGCCTCCGCCGGCGGTGCAACGGACTTCTGGGCCTGCGCAGGCGAAGCAGTCAGAAGCATCACTGCGCCCAAACAGAAACCAGCAGCCAGCCCGCGAAGTGCTTTCATCATGTCCTAACCTCGTGTAAATCGATCGTGCGATAAGCCGTCTGAGCCGTTGTGCGGCGGGTCTTGTCCAGCACCTGGCCGGCCAGTTGGCCGCAGGCCGCGTCGATATCGTCACCGCGCGTCTTCCGTGTCGTGGTCACGATGCCCGCCGCCATCAATAGCTCGGCAAAGCGCCGGATGCGCTGGGGAGGCGAGCAACGGTACGGCGACCCCGGAAACGGGTTGAAAGGTATCAGGTTAAATTTGCAGGACACGCCTCGTGTCACCGCCAGCAATTCATGGGCATGCGCATCGGAGTCATTGACCCCATCGAGCATGACGTACTCGAAGGTCACGAAATCGCGCGGCGCCTTTTCCAGATAACGCTGGCAGGCTGCCATCAGCTCACGCAGGGGATATTTCCGATTGATTGGCACCAGTTCGTCGCGCAGCGCATCGTTCGGCGCGTGCAGCGAAACGGCCAGCGCCACCGGGCACTCGTCGCGCAGACGATCCATTGCCGGCACCAGACCGGAGGTGGACACGGTGACGCGGCGGCGCGACAAGCCATAAGCGTTATCGTCAAGCATCAGGCGCAAGGCCTGAATGGTGTTTTCAAGATTGGCGAGCGGCTCGCCCATGCCCATCAGAACGACATTGCTGATGATACGGTCACTTTTCGGGTCAAAGCCCAAGACATGGTTTGCCTGCCACAACTGACCGATGATCTCGGCCACCGTCAGGTTGCGGTTGAAGCCCTGCTTGCCGGTCGAACAAAACGAACAGTCAAGCGCGCACCCGGCTTGCGTTGAAATGCACAGGGTGCCCCGGTCGTCTTCGGGGATGAATACGGTCTCGACGGCATTGCCGCCACCGACATCAAACAGAAACTTGCGCGTACCGTCGTCCGAAAGTTTGTCCGAAACAATCGCCGGCGGCAGCACAACCGCCATCGCCTTGAGCTTCTCGCGAAGACTCTTGGCGATGTCAGTCATCGCATCAAAATCGCCCTGCCCGAATCGATGCATCCAGCGCAGCACCTGCCGGGCACGAAACGGCTTCTCGCCGTGTTCGGCAAAGAAAGCGGTCAGGCCGGCAGCATCGAAATCGAGCAGATTGACAGTCATTACAGAAACAACCTCGGCTTAGCGACCGGCGTAAACATTCATCGCCGGGAAGAAGAAGGCGATTTCGCCCTTGGCGGTTTCTTCAGCGTCGGAGCCATGCACAGCATTGGCGTCGATCGATTCGGCGAAATCGGCGCGAATGGTGCCGGCGTCGGCTTTCTTCGGATCGGTGGC
>CAJAHZ010000347.1 GCA_903939665.1 uncultured Pseudomonadota bacterium
GGCTCTTCGTCGTTTTCATACGGTGGACATCTGGGTTGCTGAATCATGCGCTGGGACATTGGCATAGAGGAACGACGGCGTATCCGGGGTATTGAGCTGGTAAATCTTGAGTTTGAGGTATTCGGTGTCACGAAAGCCTCTCGCCCGACGGCGCAGCAAGCCGATAGATACATTGCCGGCTTCCAGGCGTGCCGTAGTGATCTGATGATCGGCATAGGCGCAAATGCCGGAGCGATGCGACTGTAAAGTTTTCACGAATTTCGCGAGGCCGGTAATCTTGGCGGCAGTGGCCAGGCCGCACCAGTCATCAAGGCGGGCGGCCATGTCGGCGGACGATGTCGGTTGATGCCACAGGCGCTGCAACTGCTCTTTGAGCGTGTAAAGCGTCGCGAGCGGCTGGTTCTGCGTCAACAACTGGTCAAGGCGGGTCTGGTCGGAGTCCTTGAGCGTGCTGCGATTGGAGAGCAGCAGCCACAGGCTCCCTTTGATCGTCTGCTGACCCGTCAGGTCGTCGAGTTTTTTCGCCTCCTTGAATTCCGCCCGCCGACAATCGCGTATTACTTTGCTGAACATCTGCATGACGTGGAAGCGGTCGAAGACGATGGCTGCGGACGGCAAGCCCTTCTGCACGGCGGCAATGTAGGCCAGCCCCATGTCGATGGCCACCGCCTCGATGCCGTCCGCGCATTCTTGCGAGAGCGCGTCGAGGAATTCGAGCAGGGTGGCCGCATCACGCCCCTCTTTGACCCACAGGATGCGTCCGCAGTTCTCGCCCGGCGTCAGGTCATAGACCAAGGTCACGTAATCATGCCCTTTGGCGCGCGCCACCTCGTCGACGCCCAGATAGCGGATGCTGGTGAGCAACTCCGGGCGCGGCGGTACCACGGTCTCAGCCAACGAGGCCGCATCGAGCGCCTTCACCGAGTGCCAGGACAAGCCTGTGTGCCGCGCCACGGCGTCGATCGGCATGTGCCGGCACAGTCCGGATACCAAGCGGGCAAAGCGCCGCGTCGCACGGGTGCCGGGTGCCACAAACGGCAGGATTTCGACCCGCACGCACGACGGCGACAGGAAGACCTGCGCGTATTCAATCTCGACTTCGCAGGGGCGACCGCCCAAGGGAATGTCGCGCACCGTTCGCCGCAACCAGCGATTGATCGGGCCGGCAAGTCCACGCTTCGAATCGACCGGACGATGGCGCCGGTCACGCCGGCACACTACCGTCACCTTGCCTGTCGCTTCATCTTGTCGAACTTCCTTGATCACTTGACCCTCGTACCCCAAAATCCCCACCGGGATGACTGCTCCCATTTCGTTTTCCTATCTGCGTCCTCAGAGAACACAGGTAGATACTCGATTTCAGGGATGTCAGTCATCCTTTTTTACCGTCATCAAACGACGAAGAGCCGTTTTTTTACTAGCCGCAATAGTTACTTTCGTACAGGTAATGAGTGTTAACAGGTACCTTCTTCCAAAGATTCAGGACGCTTCGACAAGAAAAACATTCCGAACAATTCTGACTGGATAGGTTGTACGCGCTAACACCGAAAGCTACTGCGACCCTTGGCACATCGACGATAGCGGCTGTTTCCCGACAGGCCATCGCGCTCAGACTTGCATTACCGGGAGCGCTGATACAATGAAACTTGTCATGGCAAACCAAACAAACGGAACCGCCTTTAAAATATAACGAATGCATAAGAGATCGAAATTATGAACATCACCAAGCCGTCGTTTTCGGTCATCATTCCAAACTATAACAACGGAAATACTTTAGCCAGAGCGATTGATTCAGTACTAATTCAGTCTTATGCTGCGTGCGAAATAATTATTATTGATGATGGCTCGTCGGACAATTCAAAGGAGGTTGCTGAAAAATTTGGACA
>CAJAHZ010000348.1 GCA_903939665.1 uncultured Pseudomonadota bacterium
ATCGGCCATCTCGACCCGCTGTTTGTCGACATGATGGAAGAGCTGAAGACCCTGCTGCGCTACGCTTTCATGACCGAAAACGCGCTGACTTTTCCGGTTTCCGGGCCGGGTTCGGTCGGCATGGAAACCTGTTTCGTCAATCTGGTTGAGCCGGGCGACAAGGTGATTGTCTGCCGCAATGGCGTTTTCGGTGGGCGGATGATCGAGAACGTCGAGCGTTGCGGCGGTACGGCTGTGGTCGTTGAAGACGCCTGGGGCGAGCCGGTCGACCCGCAAAAGGTCGAAGATGCGTTCAAGGCCCATGCTGATGCCAAGATTCTCGCTTTCGTCCAGGCCGAAACCTCCACCGGTTGCGCTTCCGACGCCAAGACGCTGGCTGCGATTGCACGCCAGCATGGCGCACTGTCGATCGTCGATGCCGTGACATCGCTCGGCGGTTCGGAATTGCGCGTCGATCAGTGGGGGCTCGACGCAGTTTATTCGGGTAGCCAGAAATGCCTGTCATGCACGCCGGGTCTGGCGCCGCTGACTTTTTCGGAAGCCGCATTGGCGCGCATCAAGGGACGTTCGCGCAAGGCGCAGAGCTGGTTCATGGACGTCAATCTGGTGCTTGAGTATTGGGGTAACGCCAAGCGCACTTATCACCACACGGCGCCGATCAATAGCCTCTATGCCCTGCATGAGGCGCTGGTTCTGCTGCATGAAGAAGGATTGGAGAATTCGTGGGCGCGTCATTTGCGTCATCACGCGGCGCTCAAGGCCGGGCTTGAAGCAATGAATTTGCGCCTGGTCGTGCGCGAGACAGCGCGCCTGCCGCAAATGAATACCGTGTTCATCCCGGACGGAATCAACGATCTCGAGGTGCGCCGGCGCCTGTTGAATGACTTTAATCTGGAAATCGGCGCCGGCCTCGGGCCGTTGGCCGGAAAGGTATGGCGTTTCGGGCTGATGGGCTATTCATGTTGCACAGAGAATGTCATGCTGTGCCTTTCGGCCCTCGGCTCGGTGCTGGCGGCTATGGATTACCCTGTCGAGGCAGGCCGTGCCGAAGCGGCGGCAAGCGCGGCCTATGCCGCGCAGCCAGCCGACGCGAGCAGTCAATAATTCAATGGGGGTAGCATGAGCGGAACAATTGACGGGCCGTCGGCTCCGTTCGGTGCTGAAACTGAATTTTCGAGCAATGAATCAGGCGCGGGCAGAAAGGAGAAGACACTATCCGTTCTGTTTTCCGATGTGTCGGGGAGTACGCGGCTTTACGAGAAGCTCGGTGACACCGAAGCATTGCGTGCAGTGGATCGTTGCTTGAAGCGTATGGAACGTGCTGTCGAAGGTTTTCGCGGACGCATCGTCAAGAACATTGGTGATGAGGTGATGGCGGTATTCGAGAATGCTGACGACGCCTTTCAGGCGGCCATGGAAATGCAGCAGCGAATTACCGACCTGCCGCCGGTATCTGGCGTCAAACTGGCCATCCGTGTGGGTTTTCAGCATGGCCCGGTCATTGAGGAAGGCGGCGACGTTTTCGGCGATAGCGTGAATACCGCGGCGCGGCTGGCCGGTCTGGCCAAGGCCGGACAGGTGCTGATCAGCAGTCAGACGCAAGCGCTGTTGTCGCCTTTGCTGCAGCTATCGACCCGGGACCTTGACCAGATGTCGGTCAAGGGCAAAGCTGAAGATCTGCATGTTTTCGAGGTCATCTGGCAGGAGTCGGAAGAACTGACGATGAAAGCCGTGAGCATCCGGCCTGCGGCGGTGACGGGCGGCCATGGTGTGCGTCTTTGCTTGCGTTATGCGGGTAACGTGATCATGCTCGACGAGAAAAAATCGTCGACCAATATGGGTCGCGATGCCGAATGTGACATGACGGTTCGCGATCGCCGTGCGTCGCGCCACCATGCCAAGATCGAGCGAAGGGGCGAAAAATTCGTGCTGAGCGATCAGAGCACCAACGGCACCTTCGTCAGTTTTGCCGGCGAACCGGAGTTGTTTCTGCGCCGCGAGGAAATCGTCCTGCGCGGTAGTGGCGTCATCTGTTTTGCCGCGTCGGCGAGCAGCCCGGAAGCGGACTGTGCGGAGTTTGAACACCTCTGATTGGTCGGGCGGAAATAAAAATGGCGGTGCTTGTGCACCGCCATTTTTTTGCTGAGCAATTTCAGATCGATAGTTTTTTCAGTGTTTCCGGGTTCTTGATCACAGCGCTGCGGCGTGCCGGCGGTGCGTCGTAGAGCGAGGCAGCCGGCAAGGTGTCGAGTTTGCCGAGAACCGCGGCGTCCTTGCATGAAGCGTCCAGTGCGACACTGACTTCACCGCCGTTGGCGCTGCCGATCGACAGGCAACTGCGACCCAGCTTGTGGTTGATCGGCTGCACGATGGTGGCGGCGACCAGATCGGCTACAGAGCCCATTCCTCCGGCCAGTTCAAGGTCAAAAACAGTATCGCCCGCGGGTTTTACATCGAGGACTGAACGCAGGCCGGTGATTTCGTGCGCCAGTTGCAGCGCCGTATCCTTGCCCGGCAGTCCAGTCAGATTCAGGCGAACTTTCTGACCGGCAAAACGGAAGTGTTGCAGGAAGAAATTCTTCGAGAACTCTTCGCCGACCAGTTTGCCAATTTCGGCGAGCGCCTGATCCTCAGTGGCCCAACTCTGCTTTTCGGGAATCTGCGTGTTGAAGTAGATTTCCTCGCCGCTTTGCTTGTCGATGCACTTGACCGTCCATGAAGTGAGCACGGTTTTTTCGATGGTAATGCCCGAGGCCGCCAGGGTGGCCGACAGCTTCTTGAACTTGGCTTCGCCGATGACCGAGAAATCAGCGCCCTTTTGCGCCGCTTCTTCGCTCCAGGTGCGGAAGCCGAAAGACTGAATGCGCTCCTTAAGCAGGTTCTCAGCGACTGGCGAGCGCTGTGCCTGCCCCTCTTCGGGTCGGGTGGCAATCGACACTGAAATTTTCGGATCGCCGTTGTTGCGGATGAAATCGATACGCTCATCGCGCGACATCTGGTTGAGCGATTTCTGCACCTCACGCACCCGTATCGAGGCGCGCGTGGTGACCGACATCAAGCCATCCTTGCCGGTCTGCGGTTGATCTTCCTTGATCACAGCATCAATGAAATCGCCGCTCCGGGAGAGCAGCTTGCTGCGCAGGACATCGTAGTTCTGTGCCATCGATGCGGATTGCACATAGAGGCCAACGGCTTTCTCAATCAGCTGTCGTTTCGCATCCTCGCGCAATTCGGCCTTCAGCAGACCGGGGTCGCTGGCGTAACGCGGATCGCTCGGATCGGCGTAACCGACGGCGCTGATCACCAGTTCGTTCTGGCGGTCGGCAGCCACTGGTACGGCTGCCGGCGTTGCCGACGGCGTGTTTGCGGTCGGGGGCTGGGCGGCGGCGCTAATCGTCGCCTGTTCCGGCGAAGGCTTGTTGATCAGGTAAAGACCGGCACCGAGGCCGGCCACTGCAAGACCGCCGACAATGGCAAAAGCCAGCGCGGGTGTTCGTTTTCCTGCCAGCGGTGGGCTGGCGGCAGGCGCCGAGGCGATCGCCGGTGGACTAGCCGCCGGGCTGGCTTTGGCTGCGGGCGCGGCTGACGGTCTGGCAGCGATGGTGGCTTCGCCGAGCAGGGTGGCGTCCGGGTCGCCAGCCGAGATCATTGTTGCCTCGGCGCTGCTTGCCGGAGCGCCGGCGATCGCAGCCAGTAGTGCGGCAGAAAACTCTTTGGCGTTCTGAAAACGCTGATCCGGGCGCTTGGCCAGCGCTTTTCTGACCACCGGGTCGAAGGCAGGCGAAACCTGCACGTTGAGTTCAGACGGTGCGATCGGCTCTTCCTTGAGCACCTTGTGCATGATCGTTGTCAGTTGACCGGTGAAGGGCTTTTCGCCGGTCAGAAACTGATAGAGGATGACGCCAGCGGAAAAAATATCAGACCGTCCGTCAATCGTCTGCCCCATGAACTGCTCGGGCGACATGTAGGCCGGGGTGCCGAGCACCGATCCGGCCTGCGTGAGATTTGACGACTCGATGCGGGCGATGCCGAAATCACCGACCTTGAGTTGCCCATTATTGAGGATGAACAGGTTGGCCGGTTTGATGTCGCGATGCACGATGCCGTTTGCGTGCGCCTGGCCCAGCGCGTCGAGCAGTTCAGCCATCAGGCGGCCGATTTGCGGCAGGGCAAAGCATTCGTTCTTGTCGAAGTAGTCTTTGAGTTCACGGCCCTCGACATATTCCATGGCGATGAAGGCGGTTCCGTCGTCCTCGCCATATTCGTAAACCGAGACAATGTTCGGGTGCGACAGACGCCCGGCGGCCTGGGCCTCACGTTTGAAGCGGTCGAGCATCTCCTGCGCCTCGCCACCTTCAAGCTGATCGCGGCGAACCGTCTTGAGCGCAACACGACGCTCGATCGAAGGATCCCAGGCGTCAAAAACGACCCCCATGGCACCGCGCCCGAGTTCGCGACGGATTTCGTACTTGCCGAGTTTTTGCGGCTGCTCTGCCATGATCTCTCCCTGTCCCGACTTATTTGAACTTGTTGTCGATTTCCCAGACGGTCTTCTGGATCAGGCGCTGCACCAGTGAATCGAGTGTCAAGCCGCCAGACTCGCTGGACGAGACGCCGAGGACGGAGCTTCCCTTGGCGCCGAGCTCCATCTTCTCTTCCGAATAGCCGGTGGCGACCTGCTCGGTCGTGTTGGCGTCGATGATCTTGTAGCGCATGCCAATGATCCAGACGCCGGTGCTTTCGCCGGTCTGTACGGAACTGGCAACGACGTTGCCGGCAGCACCGCCGCGTCCGCCGCCAAAAATGCCGATCAGCGCGCCAACCGCCCGTCCGTCAACACCGGACTGCGCCTGCGCGACCTGCTCGGCCTTCAGGATGTCGAACTTGACCACCCATTTGGTCGTCTTGAACTTGCCCTTTTGCAAGAGCTTGCGCGCAGCCTGCGGGTCGCCCATCGTGTAGGCGAGCTGAAACTCGTTGAGCAAGGGGCCCATGTCGGCGCGTTCGAGAATTTTGAAGTTGGCATTGCCCAGCTCAAGTTCGGCGTAATCCGCGATATTGTTGGGGCCGAACTTCTGCGTGAAGCTGGCGTTATTGCTCTTGATCTCGCCCGGGATGACGATCAGTGCCGGCCCTTTTTTGGCGGCGTTGGTATAAGTGACCGGCTTATAAACCGCCTTATCGGCCATTGCATTGGCGGTTTCCGAGGTGCCGCTGCCAGCGGTGGGTGACGGATTGCTGAAACTTGGCTGCGCCAGCGCAAGCGGAACGATCAGCGCACCGCTGATGGCCAGTGCGATTGCAGAGAATTGGGTGGATGTTTTCACGGAATTGACCTTGCGAACTAGTTGGATTGCTTCTTCTTGGTGCCGCCGCCGATTCCGGCGTTGCGACAGTAATCGCTGTAAAGCCTTGCCACGACGCCGGACGCCTGCTCG
>CAJAHZ010000349.1 GCA_903939665.1 uncultured Pseudomonadota bacterium
CGCCTGATTGGCGCCGGCTTCCTGGATGTGATAACCGGAAATCGAAATCGAGTTGAACTTCGGCATGTGCTGCGCGGTGTAACCGAAGATGTCGGCGATGATCGTCATCGACGGCTTCGGCGGGTAGATATAGGTGTTGCGGACCATGAACTCCTTGAGGATGTCGTTCTGAATGGTCCCGGAAAGCTTGTCCTGTGACACCCCCTGCTCTTCGGCAGCGACGATGTAGCCGGCGAGAATCGGCAACACGGCGCCGTTCATCGTCATCGACACCGACACCTTGTCGAGTGGAATGCTGTCGAACAGGATCTTCATGTCCTCGACCGAATCGATCGCCACACCGGCCTTACCGACGTCACCGGTAACGCGCGGATGGTCGGAATCGTAACCACGATGCGTCGCCAGATCGAAAGCCACCGAGACGCCCTGACCGCCGGCGGCAAGCGCCTTGCGATAAAAAGCGTTGGAGGCTTCTGCTGTTGAAAATCCGGCGTACTGACGAATGGTCCACGGGCGGGCGGCGTACATCGTTGCTTGCGGGCCGCGCAGGAAAGGCGCGAAGCCGGGCAGCGTATCGGCATGCGGCAAGCCCTCAAGATCCAGCTTTGTATAAAGCGGCTTGACGACAATGCCTTCCGGCGTAATCCAGTTCAGCGCCTCGATATTGCCACCGGGTGCCGACTTGGCGGCGGCCTTTTTCCAAGCGTCGAGACTCGACGAATCAAGCGAAGCAGCGTTATCCGCAGTGGTCATGGCGAAACCTTTCACGAAACCTGTACGTTAGGGCGGTGCACCCGCCTGATGATGCCAGAAACCGGGTTCCAGCACACTCTGGAGCGCCGATTTTTCCCGCTGCGCTTCAATCAAGTATTGACACCCCGAAGGTTGAATAATACTGTATCCATAATTATGAATGCAATACCCTTGTTCTCGACGCCATATTCGGCTACAAAGTCACCTGTCCCGCTAATTGAAAAAATCATGATCCCAAGCCGCATCGCTCAAACCGCCCTCTACCAGGAAGTTGCTGAACGCTTGCGTCAGCGAATTTTTGCCCATGAACTCCCGCCCGGCACCTGGATTGACGAGCAGGCCCTGGCCGTAGACTACGGAATCAGCCGTACGCCGCTGCGCGAAGCATTGAAGGTATTGGCTTCCGAAGGGCTGGTGACACTGAAGCCACGACGCGGGTGTTACGTTACCGAAATTTCGGAAAAAGATCTCGACGACATTTTCCCGCTGATGGCCATGCTGGAGGGACGCTGCGCTCTGGAAGCAACAACACGGGCCAAGCCGGAAGATATCCTGAAGCTTGAATCCATTCACAACGAACTGGAGCGTTTTGCCCAGAGCAACCAGATCGACCGGTTTTTCGAGGCCAATCAGGAATTCCACCGCCGCATTCAGGAAATCTCGGGCAACCGCTGGCTGCTGCAGATGATTCAGGATCTGCGCAAGGTACTCAAACTAACCCGCATGCATTCGCTGACCATCGAAGGACGCCTGCAACAGTCGCTAATCGAGCATCGCGCCATCATGGCGGCGATCAAGGCGCGCGACCCGAAACGCGCCGAGGAGGCGATGCACGAGCATCTGCTGGCCGGACGGCAGGCGCTGGCCAAGAGCCAGCCGCACACGACGGCCTGAGCAAATGGCCGGCACTGTTCTTTGTGCCCGCGACCAGGCGGTCGCGACGGTCACGCTGGCCAACCCGGGAAAGCTTAACGCCGTCGACTTGAGCATGTGGGAACATCTCGCCGCCACGCTCGCGGCGCTTTCGGCAGACGATGGTATCCGCTGCGTCGTCCTGCGCGGCGACGGCGACCAGGCCTTTGCGGCCGGCGGCGATATCGAGGAATTCCTTACCCGGCGCGACACGGTCGACCGTGCCGTGGCCTATCACGGGCAGGTCGGCAGCGCACTGAAAGCCATCGCCGAGTGCCGTCATCCGACGATTGCCGCGATCCAGGGCGCCTGCATCGGCGGCGGTCTGGAAATTGCCAGCCAGTGCGACTTGCGCATCTGCGGCGAATCGTCCCGCTTCGGCGCGCCGATCAACAAACTCGGCTTTTCCATGTACCCAGGCGAAATGGACGGTTTGCTGCGCCTCGCCGGCGCGCCAACGGTCCTCGAGATGCTGCTCGAAGGACGGGTCTATTCAGCGCACGAAGCGCTCGCCAAAGGTCTGGTGACGCGGGTTGTTGCCGACGACAAGCTGCCTGAGGAGGTGCAGTCCAGCACGCGCCGCATCTGCGCCGGAGCGCCGCTGGTCGCGAGCTGGCACAAGCAGTGGGTACGCCGCCTGCAGCAGGATCTCCCACTGACGCACGACGAGTTGCGCGCTTCCTTCGCCTTTCTCGCAACAGAAGATTACCAGGAGGGGCTCAGCGCCTTTCTCGCCAAGCGCACCCCGCGCTTCAAAGGCCGCTAGCCCTCGCACTCAGGAACAAGATCGTCTCAGCCATTGTCGCAGCCTGATGCGTTACGACAAATCGTTTCGCAAGACCCGAAGGAGAAGTGCGTGAGTGAAAATATCGTCGCCCGCAGCCTGCGCAAGGTCCGCTCGATGGTTGCCGCCAGCACGCCGGCGCAGTTATCCGCGCGGCAGCTTCAGCAGTTGCGCGAGCAGTTGAAGGAATGCGCCGAAGCGGTCGGCGGCGAAGTATCGACCCGGGTGCGCGCCGCCAGACTCGGCGAGACCTACCTGCGTCTCAACGACGCCGGACGCCACGCCTTCCTGCGCGTGATTGCCCTCGAATTTGGCCCCGATGCGACGCAGGTGGCGACTGCCCATGCGGCCTACCAGCACGCCATTGGCACGCCCGCGCAGTGGGATGCCGAGGCCGAACTACGCAAGGCCGTGCGCTCGGCACGCATCCGCATCCTCACCCAGTTCAATGCCTTGCCGCAGGGCGTCAAGTTTCTCGTCGACCTGCGCGCCGATCTGCTGCGCTATCTCGAACACGACGCCGAACTCGCCGCCCTCGACCGCGAGCTGGAAGCCCGCCTCACCGCATGGTTCGACGTCGGCTTTCTCGAATTGCAGCGCCTGACCTGGAACTCGTCCGCAGCCCTGCTCGAAAAACTGATCGAATACGAAGCGGTGCACGAGATCCGCTCGTGGGCTGACCTGAAGAACCGCCTCGACTCGGACCGTCGCCTCTACGCCTACTTTCACCCACGCATGCCGCTGGAGCCGCTGATCTTCGTCGAAGTTGCACTTACCGACCGCCTGGCTGACAACGTGCAGGCACTGCTCGACGAGCATGCGCCGGTATTCGACGTCCGGCACGCCGATACCGCCATCTTCTATTCGATCTCGAACACGCAGGCCGGCTTGCGCGGCGTCTCGTTTGGCAACTTTCTGCTAAAACGCGTGATCGACGACCTGCAGCGTGACCTGCCGCGCCTAAAGACATTTGCCACACTGTCGCCGCTGCCCGGACTTGCGGCCTGGGTGAAGAAAAACCCGGGGACACTGGCCGAGGCCGGCATTGAACTTGGGCAGGAAGCTCTGGCCGATGGCGAATGGGCGAAAGACAAACGACAGCTGCGCCACCTGCGCGAACCCCTACAACGGCTGGCGGGGCGCTACCTGATGAACGCGAAACAGGGCAACAAGCCCTTCGACGCCGTCTCCCGATTTCACCTCGGCAATGGTGCCCGCATCGAGCAGATCAACTGGCTGGCCGACACCAGTGCAAAAGGCTTTCGCCAGTCCTACGGGTTGATGGTGAACTATTTATACGATCCGGACGACATCGAGAACAACGTCGAGGCTTTCGCCAGCGACGGGCAAGTCGCCGCATCCGCGTCAGTGCGGCGCATTGGCAAACGCTGAGGCGCCAGCGCGCCGGAGTCAGCCAGTCAGCCGATCAGGCTCCACAGCATCTTGGTGGCGAGCAGCGCAAGAAAACCGCCAAAAGCGCGCTTCAGCTGCTTCACCGGCAGACGGTGCGCCAGCTTCGCGCCATAAGGCGCTGCCAGCACCGACAAGGCCACGATACCGGCAAAAGCCGGCAGATAAATGTATCCCGCACTCAGGGCCGGCAGACCCGGTTCGCCCCAGCCGGCAACGACGTAGCCGATCATGCCCGCCACCGCGATCGGAAAACCGAGGGCTGACGAAGTACCTACCGCACCATGAATTACCACGTTGCAGAAAAGCATGAACGGAATCGACATGAAACCGCCACCGGCCGCCACCATGCTCGAAACGATGCCGATCAGGCCGCCTGCGGCAAACAACCCGAACGCTCCCGGCAACTGACGGTGCGCTTTCGGCTTGAAATCAAGGATCATCTGCAGCGAAGCGTAATAGACCACGCAAGTGAACACGATCACCAGCGGCTTGGTTGGCACCATGCCGGCAAACAGTGAGCCGCCGAAGGTGCCGAGCACCAGTCCGGGCGCCATCGCCCGCACAATATCCCAGCGCACCGCACCATGCGCATGGTGCGCACGCATGCTGGAAACCGAAGTAAACACAATCGTCGCCATCGAGGTGCCAAGTGCCAGATGCATAACGTGGTCAACCGGAAAATCCTGCGCCGCAAATATCATGAAAAGGATGGGCACCAGCGTCAGACCGCCGCCGACGCCGAACAAACCGGCAATAAAACCGGCAAATATGCCGAGCAGGGGATAGCTCAACAGCCACCAATTCACACCGGCACTCCCATCAGTCGTTTGCAAATGAAAACAGCGCGGAAAGCAACTTTCCGCGCTGTTATTTTTTGGTCCCCGCGAGTGCCGTTAGGCCGGCATCCTGAACCTGGGTTCAGATGGGCCACATCCCTCCCGCATCAGGCATGCCCGACATAAGGGGCACGCACAACAGCGGTTTCAAAAGTCTGTGGCCGATGCCAATTAGCATTGGTTCAAGGAATATATGACCTTGACAAACACCGCAGGGAACACCTGGCGGAGGCGCTTAGAGCAACTTTTCTTGCGGTACCAGCACCGCTTCAAGCTTTGCCTCCATGTCTGAAATCCTACGCCTAACGGCACCGAAGTCAAGCCCCGATTCACCTTCATTTTTCTGAACGATCACCGGCAGCTCGCTCTTCTGCGACAGGTGCTCGTGGGCGATATTAAGCGCGGCCATCACAGCGATGCGCTCGGCAATATTGCTCTTCGTCTTCTCGGCGATATCGTGCATCTTGGCATCGACAAAGGCCACTGCGGCGAGCAGGCCATCGCGCTCTTCGGGCGGGCAGGCGACGCGGTATTCCTTGCCAAGCAGCGTGATATCGAGAAAATTTGCTTCGTTGGGCATCAGGGGGTCACATTCAGGCTTTGGCTTCGGGCAACTGCCCGGCGAGTTGTTCGAGACGTTCACGCGCTTCACTCATACGTTTTGAGAGATCCGCTTTCTCGCTTTCAGCAGCAGAAAGCTTCTGCCGCAGATCGCCATTTTCCATTCGCAAGGTACGGCAAAGCGCCGCTACCTGAGCGATTTTGCTCTCGAGTGCATTGAGTTCGTTGACCATGTCGCGAACTATAGAGTTAAAAACCAAACCAAGTCAAGGACTAAGCGGATGTTTTAAATGTGATTTATTTCACGAACAATGACTTATGGTGCGGTGCAAGGCAACTTCACGCTACAATTGCCGATTCTGCCGCCCGCACGGGACGGAAAAATCGTGCAAGGTGCCGCAACGCAAGAATCACAAAATTCTCTGCAGCGGTTAAACGGGAAACAGGTACGCATTCGAAAGACGCAATGCCTGTGCTGCCCCCGCAACGGTAAGCGAGTGATGTACACGGTGTGTCGATATGCCACTGGGCGAAAGCCTGGGAAGGCGACACCTCCAGACTCGTGAGCCCGGATACCGGCCTTCGCACACATTAGCGGAAGTGC
>CAJAHZ010000350.1 GCA_903939665.1 uncultured Pseudomonadota bacterium
CTGACCCCGACCGACTGCTTTCAACAACCGGCGCGGCCAATCTTCCGTAGCTTTCCGAACTGGCGGCACCCACGCCTTTGTTGTAAGCGATCTCACATGACGGGCATTGCCAGTCCGGCGTGCTGTCAGACAGTTTCCGGATGTAGTGGCAGTTAGGACAAATGCGACTCATTGCGCACCCGGTGAAAGCCAGTCATAAACGGGCAAGCCCGTTGCCCTATCAATCACTTCCGCCAGCCGCCACCGTTTCCGCGTGCTTGCGGTCGGTGATATCAAGCAGGGTTTCGATTGCGCCAATCACCTTACCGTTGCGATCGTGCAAGGGAGAGGCAAGAAAATGCAGCCACCTCCCGCTTTCGCCGAAAGTCGGGAAAAAATCCTCGGCTTCATAGGCATCAGTAACCAATTCGGAGGCACGGAAGCGGGTGTCATAGTGCCGCCGAACTTCATCCTCGGCAGCGCCGGAGACAATCATTTCAGCCAGCACGACGCGCCGGTTATCGAAGTGATAAAACGCCCGCCAGGTATCACTGCGCCCGATCATTTCAGTCGACGACATGCCGGTAAGACGTTCGCACGCGAGGTTCCAGTGGGTAACTCGGCACTGTGCGTCAATCACGAACATGGCGACCGGACAGCCACCCACAATATCGGCCAGACGCCGCTCGCTCTCACGGCGTGCGATCTGCTCCTGTTTGTGCTCGGTGACGTCCTGCAAGGTTTCGACCGCACCAACCACCTTGCCACTGGCGTCTTTCAGCGGCGAAGCGGTGAAGTAAAGCCAGGCGGCGCCACTCTCCATCGCAGGAAAATAATCCTCGGCTTCAACGGCGCCGGGAATCGCATCCGATGAGCGGAACTTGCCGCCGTAATATCGGTTCAGCAGATCGCGCTGCAGACCATCGACCACCAGATCGGCAAGAACAGGGCGATGCGCCGGGTAGAAGGCGCGCCACTGATGATGCGTTCCCACCACTTCGCTGGCGGGAATGCCGGAAAGCTCTTCAAGTGCGAGATTCCAGTGGGTGACCACATGATTGGCGTCGATCACAAAGGTGGCGACCGGGCTGGCATCAATGACCTGCTGGAGGTCAAAGGACGGCATTGTTGCTGTTGTCATTATCGTAATCTCCTCTCTGGTGACATTATGCTTATTCTGGCACAAACCGGCGGTAGACTGATCGGGCAACACCGGTACAATCCTGCCTTTCGCCATACTAGCCACCCGGCAGAACACCCCAATGACCACAGAAAGCTTCATCGCAGGCAAGGATGCATCGAAGTTGGCAGTGCTGGCCAGCGCACTGGGCGAGTTTTTCGAGCGTCTTTCTTGCAACCACTTCTGCAATCAGCGACTGCTCGCCGCTTGCGCCAAGCTGCACCCCGAAGCGGCCTGAACAAGGAACAAGAGTTCAATGACCTACGAAGAGCACCTTGACGAAGTCAGCACGCTGATCACCGAGATATACACCATGGAAGACGAGGCCGCGGTCGCGCTGGTGATGCGCGCCCAAGCCGACGACTTCTTCAGCGGGCACGACGACGACCCCACGATCTGCACCCAGGAACGCGCCGAACTCGATGCCCGGGCGGTCTTCAAGAAATACAAGCCAGCCCGGAAACAATCCGCTCAGCGGCTGTAAAAGACATCAAGGAGCGACGACAGAGACACCGTGGCTGAGCTGATGTGATTTTTACAGCCCTCAGGCAGCAACGCAATAAAGCGACCGTGGGCTGCGACGCAGGCGTGAGAAATCATCGCTTTCGACCAGTTCCTTGAGGAAAGTGATGTTGGCAAACATCGCGCTGACGTAGGGGTTCTGGGCAGCGAAGTGATCGTCCAGGTAGCGATAGACCCCACGCAAGTCATACTCCAGACGCTTGATGATCACCGCCTCGAAAAACCACGGCGTCTTGCGCAACAGGTCTTCGGCGCTGGCATACAGGATGCATTCGGCGCCATCGCTCTGAACGATCCGATCAAGACCGCCCTCGACAAACTCGTGGAAAAGAAAATCGCGGCAGCGTTCGAGATAGTAGCGATCGGCCAGCTGACTCAGCACATCGGCGCTGGCCATCATGCACGCAAGGTTAACCGCCGCACCGTGATAGACGGAAAAAAGCTCGTTGAGATTTTCCTTGAAAGCCGTGGCCATGATCAGCCGCGCCAGCGGCGCATGTTGCGTCAGACCGCTACGCGAGAGGAAAGCGGCCGCGAACTCGGCACCGCGGGATTCGTGCCCACCCACCAGTTGAGCGCCCGTCAGATGCTCCTCGCCGGTTCGGCGCAGGTAACCGAAATCGTGAAACACCGCGAGCACAACGCCGACAACGGCGAGTTCCGGGCCAAGCGGCGCCCCCTGACGCAGGCTCGAGGCCTCGTACCCATCGATGATGCGCGCCATGGCCAGCGTGGTATCCAGCGTGTGGCGCAGGTCGTGATACGGCGTATCGCAAACCAGTAGTCCCGGATAATTACCGGCATAGGCGCTGACAACCTCAGCGAACGCCAGGGCCAGGATTTCGCGTGGCCAGGTCTGGCCGAAGCGGCGGTCAAAAATCCCTTCGATTGCCGCCAGAACGGCCGCAGGATCTTCAAGATCAATCTCGCGCGTGACGTCGAGTTGCGACGAATAGGGCGAAAGACCCGGCGACAAATGCCCGGTCATTGCAACACACACCCGAAAAATTGCCGGCGAATGCCCGACGATGAACCCGATAACAAAGCCGACGCAGTCTGCACCATGCTTGCCTCCTCCAATTGAAGCGGTTTCCGGCACTGGTTGCATACTTGCGCCGAGCTTGTCGGGCAGACTAGCACCCAACGTGCGGCCGGCTGCGTGAAATACGTCACACAA
>CAJAHZ010000351.1 GCA_903939665.1 uncultured Pseudomonadota bacterium
GATTTCGCGCTGTTCGACGCGTGCCCATCCTTCAAGTTGGATCTGGACCTGATGGTTGATCTGATAGTACGCGGCGAAGTAGGCCGTCAAGGTCACTACAGCCCCCAGCGAGAGGGCTCCCGCCAGGAGTGCCGCAGTAATCTTGCCGCGCAGATCCAGGTGCAGGATGCGTTCGCGCAGGATTGCAACAAGGGAGCTCGGACCGATCATGTTTGGCTCAGTCCTGGGCGAGCGCTCTCAGATTGCCGTCGGCATCGAAGCGGGCCATGAACAATTGCTTTGGATCCAGCGCTTCATGATCGCTTGCGCCAAACGGCCGCCGATAGCGACGCACCAGCCCGTCATGTGATTCCAGGCGTTCCAGAGCGGTCCGGACAGCCGCCCGTTCGCTGCGACCGGCTTTGCGGATGGCTGCCGCGAGGAGGTAGGTTAAATCGTAGGCATGGGCGAACCCCACCTGGCCACGCAGCGTGACGATGTCATGCCCGAACTTGCTGCGGAAAGAATCCGCCACGGCTTTTGCCTTGGCGGAGCGTGCGCTATTGAAGGTGAAGGTCTGAACTACCACCAGATCCACTGCCTTGAGTGCGTCGCCGGTCATTTTGGCAAAGTCGCCGCCGGCGATGCCCCAGTGCGAAATGATCGGCAGACGCTGGTTCGCTGGAAGGGCTGCCATCTGCTTGACGATCAGCGACCCTTCTGCCTCGTTGGCAACCATGACCAGGGCCTTTGCGCCCTGGGCCCTGGCCTGGCTCAGGCGCGTGGAAAACTCGGTATCGCCCCAGTTGTACCAGTGGGAGGTTTGGCGAAGGTTGGGATGGACCATTCCATAGGCGATCGCTGCGGCCTCGCTGCTGCGTCCCCAAGCCGTGTTGGGAAGGAACAATGCAATATTGGTCAGGCGGCGCCCGCTCGCATGGGCGAGCAGGGCTTCCATCGCCCAGGTATCCGTCAGCGACAGGCGAAAGACGTAGTTGGGTGATGGTTGCTGAACGATACCGTTGGCCGCGGCCCAAGGGTCAAGCAGAAGCGTGCCGAGACGGTTGGCTACTGGGGCGAGCTCCAGCGCCACGGGTGAAAAACGGCCACAGAACACGGCGATGACGTCAGGCAAGGTCGAGAGTTCGATAAAGTTATCGATGCCGCGCGCCGGGACACCGCGATCGTCGCGCTTCTCCAGGGCGAGCTTGCGTCCAAGTACGCCACCTTGGGCATTGATTTCATCGATGGCAAGCAGGATGCCCTTTTCGATGGACTGCGCGGCATGGCTTCCCTGCATGCCGAATTCGGCCGTCAGGCCGACCACGATGGGGCGTTCGGTCTGGGCCGCAGCGCCAAGCATGGGCAGCAGAGCCGCCAGCAACGCACCCAGCCGCAGTTGTCGCCGCAGGCGCCTCGCGAAATTGCTCATTTCGGCTCCTTGACTTGCTGAACGGGGGGCTGGCCGCTGTCGTAGATGGCATGGCGTCCGCCGCCGGCGCGCTTGGCCTGGTACATGGCGTCGTCCGCACACCTCAGGAGCGAGATCTCATCATTGCCATGGTTGGGGAATTCGGCGCAGCCGAAGCTGCCGCCGATGACCAGGATGTGTTCTTCGATAAGCATCGGCTGGCCGATCGCTGCCACCAGCTTGCTGCAAAAATGCCCGATTTCGGTTGCCCCGA
>CAJAHZ010000352.1 GCA_903939665.1 uncultured Pseudomonadota bacterium
AATCATGCGCGATGCAGCGGCCCGTGACCACTTCCACCACGGCATGTTCCACGGCTACGACTTCGACAACACCATGCTGCGCATCGGCAGCATGAACATGGCGCTGCACGGCGTCGATAATCCAAACATTCGCTATCAGGACTCACTGGCGCAGGACCATGCCGGCGACGAGGAAAAATACTCACTCATCCTCGCCAATCCGCCCTTTGCCGGCTCGCTCGATTACGAAGGCACCGCCAAAGACCTGCTCGCCATCGTCAAGACCAAGAAAACCGAACTGCTCTTCCTCGCCCTGTTCCTGCGTCTGCTCAAACCCGGTGGCCGGGCGGCGGTCATCGTGCCGGATGGCGTGCTGTTCGGTTCATCGAAAGCGCACAAGGAACTGCGCCGGATGATTGTTGAAGAGCAAAAGCTCGATGCCGTCATTTCCCTGCCGTCCGGCGCCTTCAAACCCTATGCCGGCGTATCGACCGCCATCCTGATATTTACCAAGACCAATTCCGGCGGCACCGATCACGTCTGGTTCTACGACCTGCAGGCCGACGGCTGGAGCCTCGACGACAAGCGCCAGCCGCTGCTCGCCGAAGAACTGCTCGGGGTGACGCCGGCGCAGCCGCTCTCCGCAGCGGAACACGCCAAGAACAATCTTCCGGATGTGCTGGCCCGCTGGGGGCAGCGCGAAACCTCGGAACGCGGGCGCGCTCGCACGGCGCAGAGCTTCTGTGTGCCGAAGGCCGACATTGATGCCAATGGTTACGACCTGTCGATCAATCGCTACAAGGAAGTGGTGCATGACGTGGTTGAGCATCTGCCGCCGAAAGTGATATTGGCAAAGTTGGCTACGCTGGAGGGTGAGATTCAGGCGGGGATGAAAGAGCTTGAGGAGATGCTGGCTTCGGCTTCGCTCAGCCAGCGTGAGATCCGTTCCCCGAGCGAAGCCGAGGGGAGCTAACCCACCATGCCCTACATGTACATTCTTGAATGTGCCGATGGCAGCTACTACACCGGCAGCACCTGGAATCTGGAAAAGCGCCTTTGGGAACATCAAAACGGCCAGGGTGCCAACCACACGGCCAAACACCTGCCGATAAAGTTAGTTTATTGCGAAGAGGGCGACAGCATCGAGGCTGCCTATCAACGGGAAAAGCAAATCCAAGGCTGGAGCCGCAAGAAAAAACAGGCCTTGATTGCGGGTGACGATAACGCCTTGCACAAACTGGCGGAGTGTAAAAATGATAGCCATTGTCGGAATGATGACCTCTCCCCTCGGCTTCGCTCGGGGAACGAGATCGAAAGGAGCGAAGCATGCCCTCAAAACGAGGCGCGCACCCTGAACCAAACCCGCTCCCTGAGCAAAGCCCGTTCCCTGAGCGAAGTCGAAGGGAGCCTGGCAACTGAAATTCAGGCGGGAATGAAAGAGCTTGAGGGGGTACTCAAGTGAGTCGTTTTGCTCTTCGCCCGCTTGGGGAGTTGCTTGATCCAGTAAACACTTGGAACCCTCTTCGAGAAAACCCTGATGAGACTTTTAGCTATATCGATTTAAGCGCGGTCGACCAAGAGAAAAAGCAGATTACGGGAACGCGTGAAGTTCTCTGTTCTGAAGCACCAAGTCGAGCACGTCAAATCGTCCGGTCTAACGATGTTTTGGTATCAACCGTTAGACCCAATCTAAATGGTGTTGCCAAGGTGCCCACTGAACTGGACGCGGCTACGGCATCGACTGGTTTCTGCGTACTGCGTCCGAAGCCATCGCTTCTGGATAGCAATTTCTTGTTCCACTGGGTTAAATCACCATTGTTCGTCTCGGATATGGTGAGCAAAGCGACTGGGGCAAGTTACCCGGCAGTATCTGACAAGATTGTAGGTGCCTCACTCTTTCCTTGCCCGCAACTCCCCGAACAACGCCGCATCGCCGCCATTCTGGACCAAGCCGATGCGCTCAGAGCCAAGCGCCGGGAAGCCCTGGCGCAACTGGATGGCCTCACGCAGTCGATTTTCATTGAGATGTTTGGCGACCCGATAACGAATCCAAAAAATTGGCATTGTTGTTCAGTTGGTGAAGTGACGGACTGTATTGTTCCTGGGCGTGACAAGCCCAAATCTTTTAGCGGCGAGACCCCTTGGATTACAACTGAAAACCTGGCGCATCTGGATTTTACTAATCGCTCGCCGAAAAGCTTAGGGCTTTCCCAAAGTGAAATTGGCGAAGTAAGGGCAAGAGTTATCCCTGCTGGCAGTGTTGTTCTTAGCTGTGTCGGAAACTTGGGAATCACTACTATTGCGGCTGTGGAGATGGTTATTAACCAACAGCTTCATTCATTTCAATGCCATGAGCAGCAGGTCAATAATCTTTACCTCATGTATTGTTTGGCAGCCCAAACTGCTTTCATGTACGCGAAGGCTTCATCAACAACGCTTCCTTACATGAACAAGTCGGTATGCAATAGCATTCCCGTTCAAATCCCCCCGATTGAGCTACAAAAACTATTTGCAGCCCGTGTGTTAGCAATCCAAGCCACAAAGAAAATACATGCTGATTTTCTGATAGAACTCGACACCCTCTTCGCCTCCCTCCAACACCGCGCTTTCCGTGGCGAGTTGTGACACACTGACCGCGACAAAAAGGAGTTATCCATGCGCCCCTCAATCGCACTCAATACCCACCGCGAAGCGATTCGCCAAATCGCTCTCAGCCATCGCGTGACCAATCCGCGTGTCTTTGGCTCGGTGCTGCGCGGCGAAGATACCGAGGAGAGCGATCTGGATATCCTGGTCGAGCCGACAGAAGAAACTACCTTGATGGATATCGCCAAGATACAGGTGGAGCTGAAACACTTGCTGGATGTTCGGGTAGACGTACTGACCCCCAAGGCACTGCCGGAGAAATGGCGTCAACAGGTGATCCGGGAGGCGATCTCGCTATGAGTCAAGCGGACGTTCTGCGCATCCCTGATTATCTGGAGCACATCGTCGAGTCCATCGAGCGCATTCACCGTTATGTCGACGATATGGACGCAACGGCTTTTCTGGCGGACGACAAAACGCGGGATGCGGTCGTGCGCAACTACGAGATCATCGGCGAAGCCGCCCGAAACATGGAGCGCCACCATTCGGCATTTGCGGCACAGCATCCGGAAATTCCCTGGGAGTTGATGTATGCCATGCGTAATCGGGTCGCCCATGGCTATTTTCAGGTGGACTACGAGATGGTCTGGAAATCCATTCATGCCGATCTTCCGCCACTGCACAATGCGGTGCGCGCTCTGCTCAATTCACTGAAAGCGCCATGAGCAACTTCGCCTTCCTCCAGCCCGAATGGGCCTTGCTCCACGAAGCAGCCCGCAAGGCGGAAGGCTTGGCGAACAGCGATCCGCGCGCGGCCTGCTTCTACGCCCGGCGCACGCTGGAAATGGCGGTGGCCTGGCTCTACACGCACGACAAAACTTTCCGCCTGCCGTATCAGGACAACCTGAGCGCGCTGATCCATGAACCCAGTTTCCGGCAGGGGGTTGGCGATGCGCTATTCACCAAAGCTAGGCTGATCAAGGACTTGGGCAATCTCGCCGTCCACAGCACGCGAAAAATACTGCCTTCGGATTCATTGACCGCAACCCGTGAGCTTTTCCACTTCTGCTACTGGCTGGCGCGCACCTACGGCCAGCAATCGCGCCCCGACCCCGGCCAGACCTTTTCCCCGGCGCTGCTGCCGAAGGAAACCGCCGCCCAGCCGCAATCGCTCGATCAACTGCAAAAGCTCGAATCACAACTGCATGAGCGCGACGAAAAGCTCTCTGCGCTGCTCTCCGACAAGGCCGCGCTTAACGAAGCACTCAAGGCGCTGCGTGAAGAATTCGCCGCCGCCAGGAAAGCCAACGCCGCCCAGCCTGACACCCACGATTATTCCGAAGCCGAAACCCGCGATTACTTCATCGACCTGCTGCTCAAGGAAGCCGGCTGGGACCTCGATGCGAAGAGGAATTTCGAGATTGAAGTCAGCGGCATGCCCAACAACGAGGGCAAAGGCTTTGTCGATTACGTGCTGTGGGGTGATGACGGCAAGCCGCTGGCGCTGATTGAAGCCAAACGCACGAAGAAGGATGCCAAGGCCGGCCAGCAACAGGCCAAGCTCTACGCCGATTGCCTTGAAACACGGTACGGCCAGCGCCCCGTCATCTTCTGCTCCAATGGCTATGAGCATTGGCTGTGGGACGATGTGCGCTATCCGCCGCGTGCGGTGCAGGGTTTCTTCAAAAAGCCGGAACTGGCGCTGATGATTCAACGGCGCAGCAGCCGCAAAAAACTGGCCGATGCCGTTATCAACGCCGACATCATCGAACGCTATTACCAGAATCGCGCCGTGCGCCGGATTGGCGCAAGCTTTGAAATGGATAACCAGCGCAAGGCCCTGGTCGTGATGGCCACTGGCGCCGGCAAGACGCGCACCGTCATTGCCCTGGCCGATGTGCTGATGCGCTGCAACTGGGCCAAACGAATCCTCTTCCTCGCCGACCGTGTTGCTCTGGTCAATCAGGCGGTGAAGGCGTTCAAGACCCACCTGCCCGATTCATCGCCGGTCAATCTGGTCACCGAGAAGCATACCGAGGGCCGGGTGTTCGTTTCCACCT
Organism: uncultured Pseudomonadota bacterium; assembly: GCA_903939665.1. Lineage (GTDB taxonomy): Bacteria > Pseudomonadota > Gammaproteobacteria > Burkholderiales > Rhodocyclaceae > CAJBIL01. The sequence goes on from CAJAHZ010000352.1 coordinate 4,626, forward strand.
ACCCGACGATGATGGGTTTGATTGATGAGGCCTCGGATAATAAAGCGGCCGGCCAGCGCCGTTTCGGTGTCGGTCACTTCGACCTCATTATCATCGACGAGGCGCACCGCTCGGTGTATCAGAAGTACCGCGCCATCTTTGAATACTTCGATTCTCTGCTGGTTGGCCTGACGGCCACCCCCAAGGACGAAATCGACCACAACACCTACGGCCTGTTCGACCTGGAATCCGGCGTACCGACCGACGCCTACGCGCTGGATGATGCGGTAAGTGATGGCTATCTGGTGCCACCCAAGGCCGTATCTGTCCCCCTCAAATTCCAGCGTGAAGGCATCAAATACGATGACCTTTCCGATGATGAACAGGAGCAGTGGGATGCGCTGGAGTGGAACGAGGATGGCACGACGCCCGATGAAGTGGATGCTGCGGCGCTCAATAAATGGCTGTTCAACACCGACACCGTCGATAAGGTGCTGGCGCACCTGATGACCAGGGGCCAGAAGGTGGCTGGCGGCGACCGGCTCGGCAAGACCATTGTCTTCGCCAAGAACAACGCCCACGCGGAATTCATCGCCGAGCGTTTCAATATCAACTACCCGCACTACAAGGGCCATTTCGCCCGGGTAGTGACGTACAAAACCGAATATGCGCAGAGCCTGATTGACGACTTCTCCAACAAGGAGAAGATGCCGCACATTGCGCTCTCGGTCGATATGCTCGACACCGGCATCGACGTGCCGGAAGTGCTCAATCTGGTCTTCTTCAAGGTGGTGCGCTCAAAAACCAAGTTCTGGCAAATGCTGGGACGCGGTACACGCCTCTGCCCGAATTTGTTTGCGCCGGGCCAGGATAAAGCGTTTTTCTACCTGTTCGACTACTGCCAGAACCTCGAATTTTTCAGCCAGAACCCGGACCATGTGGATGGCTCGGCCAGCGAACCGCTCAGTACGCGCTTGTTCAAGGCCCGGCTGGAAAT
>CAJAHZ010000353.1 GCA_903939665.1 uncultured Pseudomonadota bacterium
ATGTGACAGCTTGTGCACCCCTTCGTAGATCGAGAAGGCGCCGCCCATTGAGAAAAGCAGGATCGCGACCATGAACGACCAGAAGTAAGTCGCCTTGCCGAAGCCGAGCGGGTGATCTGCTGTCGGCTCGCGCTTGGCCTGTTTCAGGCCGAGCAGTAACAACAGTTGGTTTGCGCAATCGGCGCTGCTGTGTACTGCTTCGGCGAGCATCGCCGAAGACCCCGTAAAGGCAGCAGCAACACCTTTGCTGACCGCGATGCCGGCGTTGGCGCCGAGGGCGTAGAGGATTGCGCTCATGAGTGGCCGGCTTTGCAAGATGATTTCTGGAATCTGGCTTTTACCACGAAGCCGCAGGAAAACCCAAATCCATTGGGCTTCTGGCCTGTAGAAGCTGCTGCATTGCGGTAAAATTCCTCTTTTGACGCGCAGTAAAAAGGAATCCGCCGTGAACGGCATTACGATCGCCCTTTCCAAGGGCCGCATTTTTGAAGAAACCCTGCCCTTGCTGGCAGCAGCAGGCATCGAGCCACTGGAGAATCCCGAAACTTCGCGCAAGCTGATCATTGCGACCAATCGCGCCGATGTGCGGGTGGTCATTGTGCGCGCTACCGATGCGCCGACCTATGTGCAATATGGCGCAGCCGATATCGGCGTGGTCGGCAAGGATGTGTTGCTTGAGCATGGCGGCGACGGCCTGTATCAGCCGCTCGACTTGAAAATCGCCAAGTGCCGCATGATGGTTGCGGTGCCCGTTGGTTTTGATTACGAGAACGCCGTGCGTCAGGGCGCGCGTCTGAAGATCGCGACCAAATACATCAACATCGCCCGCGAGCATTTCGCTGCCAAGGGCGTGCATGTCGATCTGATCAAGCTTTACGGCTCGATGGAACTGGCGCCGCTGGCCGGACTGGCCGACGCCATCGTCGATCTGGTGTCCACCGGCAGCACGTTGAAGGCGAATAATCTGGTGGCGGTTGAGCACATCGTCGATATTTCCTCGAGGCTGATCGTCAATCAGGCGGCGCTCAAGCTCAAACGTGAAACACTGGTGCCGATCCTTGATGCGATTGCCCGGGTGGTTGAAGCATGATCAACATCAAGCGGCTGTCCAGTACCGATGCCGATTTCAAGGTGCGCCTCGATGCGCTGCTGGCTTTTGAGGGTGCACAGGACGAATCGATTGACCAGACTGTTGCCGCGATCCTCGCGGATGTAAAGCGGCGCGGTGATGCCGCGGTGATCGAATATACCAATCGTTTCGACCGCTTGAGCGTCGCGTCGATGGCCGAGCTGGAGCTGTCGCAGGGCGAGTTGCAGAAGGCATTGACCGGTCTGCCCGCCGTGCAGCGCGAGGCGCTCGAAGCCGCCGCAGCCCGCGTGCGCGCCTATCACGAGCGCCAACCGCTGCAGAGTTGGCAGTACGAAGATCAGAGTGAAGGAATGAGCGGCACGATGCTCGGCCAGATGGTCACGCCGCTGGATCGCGTCGGCCTCTACGTGCCGGGCGGCAAGGCGGCTTATCCCTCGTCGGTGCTGATGAACGCGATACCGGCCAAGGTGGCGGGCGTCAAGGAGTTAATCATGGTTGTGCCGACGCCAGGCGGCGAGCACAACCAGTTGGTGCTTGCTGCTGCCGCACTGGCCGGTGTTGATCGCGTGTTTACGCTGGGCGGCGCGCAAGCCATCGGTGCGCTGGCCTACGGCACACAAGCCGTGCCGCAGGTAGATAAGATCGTCGGCCCCGGCAACGCTTATGTGGCTGCCGCGAAGCGCCGTGTTTTTGGTGTCGTCGGTATCGACATGGTTGCCGGTCCGTCGGAAATTCTGGTCATTTGCGATGGTCAGACCGATCCTGACTGGGTGGCGATGGATCTCTTTTCGCAAGCCGAGCATGACGAGCTTGCGCAGTCGATTCTGGTTTGTCCGGACGCCGCCTATATCGACCGTGTTGCCGCATCGATCGAAAAATTGCTGCCGACCATGCCACGCAAGGACGTGATTCGTGCCGCGCTGGAGAATCGTGGTGCACTGATCCAGGTCAGCGACCTCGAAGAGGCGTGTGTAATCGCCAACCGCATCGCACCAGAACACCTTGAGCTATCGCTGGCAGACGCCGAAGCGTGGGTCTCGAAAATCCACCACGCCGGCGCGATCTTCATCGGCCCTTATACCTCCGAGTCGCTCGGTGACTATTGCGCCGGGCCGAATCACGTTCTGCCGACTTCCGGAACAGCGCGTTTCTCATCGCCTCTTGGCGTTTACGATTTTCAGAAACGCACCAGCCTGATCCGTGTCTCGCGGGCCGGCTCAAAAACGCTGGGCCGTATCGCTGCAACACTGGCGCAAGGCGAAGGCCTGTCGGCGCATGCAAAATCGGCGGAGTACCGCGTCGAAAGCTGATTCACCGATTCGCTGATCCGGTATTGGTGGATGGGCGGAGGGCGCGTCGAAATGTCAGCGCAAGCTGGGGCGATTCACTCAATGGTTACTGGATAGGGAAATTTTACAAATGCACAACGTGTGGATCATCCTCCTGCTCTTGCTTAGCGCCTGTTTAATGGGTTTGCTCTTGTGGCTTGGATTCGGCAAAGTCCCGCCAAAGGATGACGTCGACAAGGGTAGTTAAACGCGCCGGTCGTGCTGTTGGTTTAAATGGTCAATAGATGCGCTTAAAATTTCTTGTTGCGCAGCGCGTCATGACTGTTTTTTGCTGTCGGCGAATGAGTGATCGGCCAACTGCGGACAATCGACGATCCTCGGTAGCAGCCATCTGAACGGCCGTTTGGATCTGAACCATGCCGGAAAGCGCAGCGCAAGGGTGACACCCTTGATACGCTTGATCATTGCGAGCCTAATGCCGGTGCCGATGATGGATGTCCGGGAAGTGTCCGTGGCTGTGCTGTATCGGCGCATGGGAATGAGGATGGCTATGTGGCTCCTGCCCGTCCCACGGGAAATCGTGCACATGCTGATGATGCTCGTCGTGCGTGTGCTCATGGCTGTGCATCTGGCTTTCGTGGGTGTGCTCGTGTCCATGCAGCTCGCTCAGGTGCAGCCAGACACCCAGGCCCATCAGCACCGCTGCCACCCAGAATGGCGGCGGCGTGGATTCGCCGAGCAGCAGGATACTCAAAGCCGCGCCAACGAAGGGCGCGGTGGAGAAATAAGCCCCGGTGCGCGAGGTGCCCAGATCGCGCAAGGCGCGCACAAAGAAGACCAGACTCAAGCCATAGCCCAGTAGACCGACCAGCATGGTCGTGCCTGCCATCGGCCAGGCCGGCCATGAATGGCCCAAGCCCAGCGCCAAGCCGAGATTGACCGCTCCGGCGACCAGCCCCTTGACTCCCGCGATAAACAGTGCATCCGAGGCGGACACCTTGCGCGTCAGGTTGTTGTCGATGGCCCAGCACAGGCAGGCGCCCATGATCGCCAGCGTTCCGGACAGCTCGCCGACGGCGGTTCCGCCACTTGGCCAGGAGAGCGCAACACCTCCGGCCACGATTAATGCCATGCCGGCGACGATGCGACGGTCCGCATGTTCCTTGAAGACCACCCAGGCTAGGCTAGCAGTGAGCACAGCTTCCAGATTTAGCAGCAACGAGGCCGTGCCGGCACCGGTAGAGGTGAGACCGAGTACCAGCAGAAAGGGACCGAGGACGCCGCCGAAGCCGATAGCCACGGCGAACCAGAGCCAGCCCGAACCTGACAGGCCGCTGGGTTGCCAGCCCCGGCCACGCAGTAGTCGAGTCAGGGCCAGACCCAGGCCGCTGCCCAGATAGAGCAGTCCGGCCAGAACCAGCGGGGAGGTCTCGCCGATCAGCAGTTTGACGAAGGGCGTGCTGCCGCCGAACAGGGCGGCAGCCAGCAAGGCCAGCCAGACAGCAGCCGGGGTTTTCATTTAAGGTTGAAGTTCGCCTTAGCCTCGGGTTTGCCGGGCAGAGTGACCGTCAGTGCGGCTCGCACACCGACTCCGACCTTGAAGCTGCCCTTCGCCACCATCCGGTTGTCGCCTGCCGGTTCAAGGGGGACAACGGTCTTGTCGTTACCGGCGTAGAGCGTCACTTCGGCTTTCGCTCCGGCGGTAGCGATGGGTTTTCCGTGGTCGGAGAAATGGACGGTCAGCGAATCGGATTTGGCGACCAGTTCGTAGGTCACCGACTTGACCTCGCGCACGACGCCGCCGTGCTTCGCTCCGTGGTCATGGCCGGCCCCGGCATGGACGTTGGTTGCGACCAGAGTGGCAGCCCCCAGAACAGCAATCAGTAGTTGCTTCATTGTTTCAATCTCCTTGTGGTGAATCGTTTGACAGTCGGTTTGGGGGGCTTGATCGTTGTGACGTTGCTTCCTTGGCAAGGCGAGTCAACCATCGTTAAGGACATCGCTGCTCCTTTGACGCCGGGTTTGGCCCCTTTCGAGTTCCTGGCGGATAGACCCGAAGCGCAAGTAAAGGGCCGGCACGACCAGCATGTTGAGTAGCGTCGAACTGGCTAGGCCGAACAGGATGACGACCGCCATCGGCGACTGGATCTCGCTGCCCGGCTGGCCAGCGGCCAGTGCCAGCGGCACCAGCGCCAGACCGGCGGCCAGCGCTGTCATCAGGATCGGCACCAGCCGTTCCTCGGCGCCGCGCTTGACCGCCTCGGCCGCATCCAGAACACCCTCATGCTCGACCAGATGGTGGATGTGGGCGATCATCATCACGCCGTTGCGGGTGGCGATACCGAACAGCGTGATGAAGCCGATGATCGAGGCGACCGACAGCACGCCGCCGGAAACAAAGACCCCGATCACCCCGCCGATGATGGCGAGCGGCAGGTTAAGCATGACCAGCAGCGCGTCGCGGGCAGTCTTAAAGGCGACAAAGAGCAGCAGGAAGATGCCGACGATGACGGCCAGCCCCAGGACGAGCAGAACGCGAGCGGCTTCCTCGGCGCTCTCGAACTGACCGCCGTATTCGACGTGGTAGCCCGGTGGCAGTTGCACCTCGCTGCCCACCTTCCGCCGAATGTCGTCGACCACGCTAGCCAGATCGCGCCCGGCGACGTTGGCCATGACTACCATCTTGCGCTGCACGTTCTCCCGCGTGATGTAGTACGGCGCCCGGTCGTTGCGGATGTCGGCCAGGGCCGACAGCGGCAGCCGGGCACCGCCGGTCGTGGTGACGAGCGTGGCGCGTACTGCATCGAGGTTGGCTTTGCCAGCCGGGTCGAAGCGCACCGTCAGATCGTAGGTTGCCTGGCCCTGCTGGACGCGACTCACCGCCATGCCGGAAAAGGCCGTTTCGACCGTTTCCGCGACTTGGCGAATCGACAAGCCATGGCGAGCCAGCGCATCGCGCTTGAAGCGCATGGTCAGGAAGGGAATGTCGTTTTGTTGCTCGTCGGTGACATCGACCGCGCCATTGACGTTCAGCACAACCCCCTTGATGGCTGCGGTCAACCGCCGTAACTCGGCCAAATCGGGGCCGAATATCTTGACCGCAATATTCGAACGACTACCCGACAGCATGTGGTCAATGCGGTGGGAGATCGGCTGGCCGACGACAATCTGCGTTCCCGGCACGCTGGACAGATCGGCACGCAGTGCGGCGAGGAAGTCTTCCTTGCTGCGCTCGCCCATCTTCAACGTGATCTCCATCTCGGAAGCCGAGACATCCATCGCGTGCGGGTCGCCCTCGGCGCGACCGGTACGCCTAGCAGTGGCGACCACCTCGGGATGCGACAGAAGAATCTGCTCAACCATTTGTCCCAGTCGGTCGGATTCTTCCAGCGCCGTGCCCGGCAGTGTGGCGGTGCTGATGGTCAGCGTGCCCTCGTTGAAGTCCGGCAGGAAGGCGCGACCGGCGAAAGTCAGGGCGACAAGGGCGATGATCAGTGCGGCAACGCTCACCCCGGTCAGCATCTTCCAGCGAGTGACCGTGGCTTCCAGTGACTGACGATAGGTCGCATGCAGAAAATGAATGAAGCGCGGTTCGACATTCTCGCGGACGATTTTCGACCCAGGCAGGAACAGCGCCGCCAGCACCGGCGTCACGGTGATCGCCACGAGCAGCGAGGCGGCCAGCGAGACCACGTAGGCGAAGCCGAGCGGTACCATCAGCCGCCCCTCGACGCCGGAAAGGAAGAAAAGCGGCATGAAGACCAGCATGATGATCAGCGTCGCGAAGACGATGGAGCCCTGAATCTCCTTCGTCGCCTCGAATACGACGTGCGGCGTGGCCTGTTGCTCACCCTCCGGCTTGACCAGGTTCTCGCGTAGGCGGCGAACGATGTTCTCGACCACGATGATCGCGTCGTCGACCAAGGCGCCTAGGGCGATGGCTATGCCGCCCAGAGTCATGGTGTTGATCGTCGCGCCAAGCGCCTTCATCGACAAGATTGCCGCGACCAGCGACAGCGGGATGGCGACCAAAGTAATAGCCGTTGCCCGCGCCGAGAGCAGGAAGGCGAAGACAATGGCGATGACCAGCACGGCGCCTTCGCTTAACGCCGTAAACAGGTTGTCGATGGAGACCCGGATGAAATCGGCCTGGCGGAAGATGTGGCGCTCGATCTTCATGCCCGCCGGCAAGCCGACCTGAATATCATCCAGCGTGCGGTCGAGGCGGTCGGTCAAATCCAGCGTGTTGGCGCCGGGTTGTTTCTGGATGCCGAGGATCACCGCCGGCTTGCCGTTGTGCGAGCCGACGCCGCGTTTGGGTGCGGCACCGATGCCGACTTCGGCGATATGGCGGATAAGCACGGGTTGTCCCTCGCGCAAGGCCACCACCGTCTCGGCGATATCGTCCAGCACATTGATCCGGCCCTGGCCCTGGATGAGGTATTCCTGCGCCGATTCAACATAGAAACCGGCCGTGGCATTCTGGTTCGAGTCGCGCAGTGCCTGGCTGACTTCATCCAGCGTCAGTCCGTAGGCCGCCAGACGTTCGGGCTTGACGGTGACCTGGAACTGCTGGGTATCGCCGCCGATGGGCAGGACTTCGGCCACGCCGGGCACGGCCAGAATGCGCCGTTTCAAGACCTGCTCGGCGGCATTCTTCAGTTCCATGCCCGAATGCTTTTCTGAATGGAGCGCGATAAACAGGATCTCGCCCATGATCGACGACGCCGGCGTCATCGCCGGGGCGGGGTTGTCGGGCGGCAAGGCTGCGCGGGCCAGTTGCAGCCGTTCGGCCACCACCTGGCGGGCCAGAAAGAGGTCGGTGCCCCACTCGAGCTCGACGGTGACGACGGAGAGTCCGATCTTGGTGGCGGAGCGTACCCGTCGCACGCCCGGCGCGCCGTTCAGCGCCGTTTCGATAGGAAAGGTAACCAGGCTCTCGACATCGGTCGGTGCCATGCCGTGCGCCTCGGTGACGACGGTGACCGCCGGCGCCGTCAGGTCGGGGAAGACGTCAACCGGTGTCCGGGTTGCTTGCCAGCCGCCCCAGATCAGCAAGAGTACGCCGGAAATGACGACGAAGAGCTTGTTGCGTAGTGACCACGCAATGATGTGTCCGATCATGCCGTTCTCCGCTTAGTGCGCATGACCATGACCGATTTCACCGGTCCTGGTGGAAGCGAGCTTGACTAGCCACGCACCGCGAGAAACCACGCGCTGCCCCGGCTCCAGGCCATCGACGACCTCAACCCAGTCGCCATCGCGGGTGCCGGTGCGGACCTGGCGACGCTCGAAGGATTCACCATTGCTCATCACGAACACCGTTGCCATGCCGTTCTCGTCGAGCACGGCAGAGGCCGGAACGGCCACCGCTTCACGGGCTGCGCCGGCAAACACCTGGGCCTTGGCCGCCATGCCGATACGCAAGCGCTCGTCTGGCTGCGTAAACTCGAAAAGCACCGGCACGGTGCGGGTGGTCGCATCGACAGCGCCGCCGGTGGCAATCAGACGCCCGTTCTTGCCGGGGATGATCTCGAAGCTTTGTTCAACGCCATCGACGTGGAAAGTCGCCCCACTTGGCGCGGTCAGGCGAGCCGCTTCCGATTCGGGAACTCGCAGTTCCAGCCACAGCACGTTGCGGTCGGCGATGTGAAAGAGCAAGGCACCTTCCTGGACAAAAGCGCCGGGCGAAACCCGAACATCGGCAATCGTTCCCGATACCGTGGCGCGCAGCGGAATGCCGCCGCCACCGCCGCCATACTGCCCAAGACGACCCTGTGCAGCGTCAAAGCCGGCACGGGCCGAAGCCTCGGCGGCACGGGCGGCCAGTAGGCGTTTCTCGGGTACTGCTTCATCCTTGAACAGGCTTTCCATGCGGGCATGCTCGCGGCCAGCCAGATCGAGTTCGATCTTGGCCTTGCGGGCATCGGCCTGGAGCGAAGCCAGGTCGGTGTCGCCGCCCAGGCGTGGGGTCAGGTAGGCGAGGATGTCACCCTTCTTGACGCTTTGGCCGAGCACGGGGAACTTGCCGGCGCTGTGCACCTGCCCCGGTGCCGGGGCGGTCAACAGGGCTTCGCCATCCGGTCGGCCGCGTAAGGTGCCGGTCGCGGTGATGGCCCCGCGCAGTGGTCGTTTCGTGACCTCGGCGGTGGCGAAATCGACCTTCCACTGTTGCTCCTTAGTGAAGCCGATACCACCCTCGTCATGCTCGCCGGCCACGGCATCGGCGCTCTTGCGGTCGGGGTAAACCGTGACTGGACCCAGGGTGTGGCGCGCGGTGTAGTCCGGGGTGGCGACTTCGATGGTCATTTCGCGTTCGCCGGCCTGCTTCGGCATGGCTTCGGGTCGAAAGATGCCAGGCTGGGTCGCCGTTTCTGTCGTGAATATCTCGTCTGGCAGGCCCCCACCGCTCAGGATGACGCTGACCTTCGCGACGGCTAATGCCTGAAAATCGGCCAGGCGGGTCAGGTGGGCGGCGAAAGCTGACTTTTCGCCAGCGACGAGGCGCGGGAACTCGACGAAGAGTTCGGTCTTGTCGGTGAAGTGGGTGATTTTTTCAGCACCGGCGCCGTGGCCGTGACCGGCTTCGGCTTCCGCAGCGGCTGGATGGCTACCATCCTTGGCGCGGGGATGGTCGGCCTCGCCGCAGGCGGCCAGCAGCAAGGCGGCACAAAAGGTGGCAATCAGGGTCTTGTTCATTCGGGGATACTCCCGGTCAGCAGGTCATAGTCGATGCGCGCCTGGCGCGCTTTCCATTCCAGGTCGAGGGCCGTCATTTCGGCTTCCAGCGCACCGCGATAGGCATCAAGGAGTTCGAGCAGGGTCGATTCGCCGCCCTGGTAGGCGGCTTCGGCAATACGGAGCAGTTCCGCCGATTCGCCGACGGCTCGAGCGCGGTAGTCGGCTGATGCTGCCACTAGCCGTTCCACCTGGCGATGCAGGCCACGTAGATCGCCTTCGGCCCGGGCGCGGGCGAAACTGAGTTCGCCCCGGGCGTTGAGCGCTTCGGCTGCTGCACGTTTTTCGCCAGCCTGCTGTCGGTCGAAGACCGGCAACGGGATCGACAGCGAGACGACGGTACCGTTTTCCCGGGTGATGCCGTTGTTGATGCGTTTGGGGCCAACGCCCAGCGTGACATCGGGCACCCAGCCCCGGGACGCGGCACGGCCTTCAAGATCGGCAGCCTCGGCGCGGCGGGCAAGCGCCTGGAGGTCGGGGCGTCGCTCAAGGCGGGAAATGGCGCTATCAAGCGGCGCAGGAGCAGTGGGCCGCAAGGAGCCAGTGACGGACACAGGCTCTTTGCCAGAACTGCCAAGCAAGGCAGCCAGTCGTTCGCTAGCCCGATCCAGATCGGATCTTTCGTTGCTCAGCCGCGCTTCTGCTGTTTGCCGCTCGCGGGCCAGGCGGCGGCGGTCATAACCCGAGGCCTCACCAGCACGGGCCAGCTTGTCGACGATGCGTTCGACACGGGAAAAGCGTTGAACCCAAGTCTCGGTAGCCTGCACGGTTTCTTGTTTGAACAGCGACTCATGGAAGCGGTGGCGAATTTCGGCGGCCAGTTCGCCGCGCCGCAGGTTGTTGCTGGCATAGGCGCTTTCTACGCGTATCTCTGCTGCCTCGCGGCGCAACCCGCGACGACCGGAAACGTCAAAAGTTTGGGAAAGTTGCCAGGTCTCTTCGGTCGAGTCTGGCGTTCCGCCTTTTCGATCGCGGCTATAGCCGAGTGTTGGGTTGGGCAATAGTCCTGCGGCCAGGGCATCTGCCTTGGCGGACTCAACGTGCCCGACTTCCAGATCGGCCAGAGCGGGACGTGCCAGCCCACGACGAACGGCCTCGGCCTCGGTCAGGGGTGTGGTTTGCGCCCACGCGGCCAGCGGCAGCGTGAACAGTAAAGCGGATAACAGGTGTCGCATCGGATTCCTCGTGACGAAAAAATAGGGTCGAGGTCACCGGCGGGCGACGTGGCCGGACTGCCGCGAGTAACGGCGTCGGCTAAAACGGTCCCACCGGTTCTACAGCAGAACCAATGGAGGCCAGTCGAAAAGCGGGGGAATGTGCGAGGTGAATGACGACGGTGGCCGCGCTGGCGGGTCGTGGGGCAAGGCTTTGCCCAGATTCAGTTGTGATTCGAAGACGATAATGTTGAGGACGGGATGGTAATGGCCGTCGTGGTGACCGTCATCGTTGTGGCCTTGCTCAGCGAAGCCATCTGCGATGTCGTCGTGATGATCAACATCGGTTTCGTGTTGATGGTCTTCATCGTGATAATGAAAAACGGATGCCGATTCTTCATGGTCCAGATGACCATGCATGCTTTCTACCGCCGACCAGGCGAACTGGAAGGGAACGATCAGCATGAGGAGGATGGCAAGCATACGACGCATCGCCTTATTGTACCGAAAAGCGATTGCGGGTTGGGCATCGGGTTTTAGTGCAATAACAGCGCCAGGTTTAGGTCGAGGACTTGTCAGCGAGCATCCGGCGAGAACGGATGCTATCCTTAGTTACCTGTCTTTAAGTGCTCAGAGGGGCGACCGACCGGATTGGGTCGCTTCCCGTCTGCTGCCAAGAGCTGACAATGGCATGCTCTTCGCGTGGCTTGCCCCCGTTCAGCAGAGGTGTGCCGTGTCGATTTCGTTCTCTTGCTAAGCCAGAATTTCCTGTAACGCAGTGATCAATGCCCGACACTGCGCATCGGTGCCAATCGTGATGCGCAGATGTTGGTCGATGCGGGGCAGTTTGAAGTGGCGGACGATGATGCTGCGGCTGCGTAGGGTTGCCGCGAGTTGTGCTGCATCGCGCTTCGGGTGGCGGGTGAAGATGAAGTTGGCTGCAGACGGCAGTACGATGAAGCCGAGCGCCTGCAGTTCAGTTGTCAGGGTTTCGCGGCTCTTGATGACTGCTTGGCGCGTCGCGTTGAAGTGTTCGCGGTCGGCCATCGCCGCAGCCGCGCCGGCAATCGCCAAGCGATCCAGCGGATAGGAGTTGAAGCTGTTTTTGACGCGCTCAAGCGCTTCGATCAGGTCAGTGTGCCCCACGGCGTAGCCCACGCGCAGTCCAGCCAGTGAGCGTGATTTGGACAGGGTGTGCACAACGAGCAGGTTGGAGTAGCGATTGACCAGCGCAATCGCCGACTGGCCGCCGAAGTCGATGTAGGCCTCGTCGACGACCACCACCGACTGCGGATGCGCGGCCAGCAGTTTTTCGATGTCGGGCAGCGGCAGCAAGCAGCCCGTCGGCGCGTTGGGGTTCGGGAAGATGATGCCGCCGTTCTTCTGTCGGTAGTCATCAACGCGGATTTCGAAATTTTCATCGAGCGGCACGCTGACGTAGTTGATCCCGTAGAGGCCGCAATACACCGGATAGAAGCTGTAGGTAATGTCCGGGTAGAGGATCGGCGCATCGTGTTTGAGGAGCGCCATAAAGGCATGCGCCAGCACTTCGTCGGAGCCGTTGCCGACAAACACCTGTTGCGCTGTGATGCCGCAATCGGTGAAATAGTCTGCGACCGCTTCTTTCAGCAGGTCGGCGTTCGGGTCGGGATAAAGGCGCAGCGAATCACCGTGGGCGCCCAGTTCAGCCGTCATCGCGGCAACAGCGCGGGGTGAGGGCGGGTAGGGGTTTTCGTTGGTGTTGAGCTTGACGAGGTTTGGCAGCTTTGGCTGCTCGCCCGGAACGTACGGGGTCAGGCTGTGAACAAGGGAACTCCAGTATTGGCTCATTATCGGTTCGTTGCTAGCTCGGAAGCGTGAAATGGTATCATGCGCACTGGCTGGTTTCGGGCAGTGCAGTGCGCCTGGCAGCCGACGAATAAACAACAGACGACTTTTTTGCCACTTTGCGATGGTGTCTCCATGCGGCAAGCCGAAATTTCCAGAAATACCCTTGAAACCCAGATCACGGTTCGTCTGAATCTTGATGGGTCCGGGCAGGGCAAGTTTGCCACGGGTGTCCCCTTTCTCGATCACATGCTCGATCAGATTGCCCGTCATGGCCTGATTGATCTTGAGGTCGAAGCCCAGGGCGATTTGCATATCGACGCGCATCACACGGTCGAGGATATCGGTATCGCGATCGGTCAGGCGCTGGCCAAGGCGTTCGGCGACAAGAAAGGTTTGCGCCGCTACGGCCACGCCTATGTGCCGCTCGATGAAGCCTTGTCGCGTGTTGTGGTCGACCTTTCGGGGCGTCCGGGGCTTGAATTTCATGTTGATTTCAAGCGCGCCATGATTGGCGCTTTCGATGTCGATCTGACGCACGAGTTCTTTCAGGGGCTGACCAATCACGCTTTGATCACGCTGCACATCGACAACCTGCGTGGTGAGAATGCGCACCATCAGGCCGAGACGGTGTTCAAGGCTTTTGGTCGCGCCTTGCGCATGGCCGCTGAAGCCGATCCGCGTGCCGCCGGGAGCATTCCTTCAACGAAGGGAATGCTCTGATGGCTGCAGCGTCGGGGGCGATTGCCGTTGTCGATTACGGCATGGGCAACCTGCGTTCGGTATGGCAGGCGCTGGTGCATGTGGCTGATGGGCGCGAGGTGCTGGTGACCGCCGATCCGGCAGTGGTGGCGGCTGCCGAGCGGGTGGTTTTTCCCGGGCAGGGGGCGATGCCCGACTGCATGCGCGAGCTTGAGGCGCGCGGCTTGCGTCCGGCGGTGCTGGAAGCAGCGAAAAGCAAGCCTTTTCTGGGTATCTGTATCGGCCAGCAAATGCTCTTTGAGCACAGCGAAGAAGGCGATGTGCCCGGCCTCGGCGTATTTGCCGGGCGTGTCCGCCGTTTTCCGGCGGGCCAGATGGTCGATGCGCAAGGCAGCAAGCTGAAAGTGCCGCACATGGGTTGGAACGAAGTGCGCCAGTCCTGCGCGCACCCCTTGTGGAACGGCATAGATGACGGCGCGCGCTTCTATTTCGTGCATAGCTATTATGTCGATCCGGTCGACAGGGCTTGCGTTGCCGGGACCACCGATTACGGTATCCCCTTTACCAGCGCGGTAGCGCGGGATAATATCTTTGCCATACAGTGTCACCCGGAAAAAAGTGCTCAGGCCGGACTGGCCTTGCTGACCAATTTCATTCACTGGAAGCCCTGACCGGGCAACCTCTTCATCTTATTTTTCCTTCTCATTTTCGCTCTCAAAAATGCTGATCATTCCCGCGATTGACCTGAAAGACGGGCAGTGCGTCCGTCTCAAGCAGGGCCTGATGGACGAAGCGACTGTTTTTTCCAATTCCCCCGGTGAGCAGGCGCGCCACTGGCTGGCTCAGGGTGCGCGCCGCCTGCATGTGGTCGATCTCAATGGCGCCTTTGCCGGCAAGCCGAAGAACGAGAGCGCGATCAAGGAAATCGTCAAGGCCGTTGGCGACGATATCCCGGTGCAACTCGGCGGCGGTATTCGCGATCTCGATACGATCGAACGCTGTCTCGACGACGGCGTCAGTTACGTCATCATCGGCACGGCGGCGGTCAAGAACCCCGGCTTTCTGCATGATGCCTGCGGCGCTTTTCCAGGGCACATCATCGTCGGCCTCGATGCCAAGGACGGCAAGGTGGCGGTCGATGGCTGGTCGAAGCTGACCGGTCATGACGTGATCGATCTGGCCAAGAAATACGAGGATTATGGCGTCGAAGGCATCATCTACACCGACATCGGTCGCGATGGCATGCTCTCCGGCATCAACATCGAAGCGACGGTAAAGTTGGCGCAGGCGCTGATCATTCCAGTGATTGCCAGCGGTGGCTTGTCGAATATTGAAGACATCCGGAAGCTCTGTGCCGTTGAGTTTGAAGGGATTACGGCAACTATCGCCGGACGGGCGATCTATGATGGTTCGCTCGATTTTGCGACAGCGCAGGCGGAAGCCGACCGCTCGACGCAGCGCTGACTTCCCGTGGGTTTAGCCAAGCGCATCATTCCCTGTCTTGACGTGACGGCCGGCCGCGTCGTCAAGGGTACCAATTTCGTTGATTTGCGTGATGCCGGCGATCCGGTCGAGATTGCGCGCCGTTACGACGCGCAAGGCGCCGATGAAGTGACCTTTCTCGACATCACGGCATCGTCGGATCAGCGCGACATTATTTTGCACATCGTCGAGGCATGCGCCGCGCAGGTTTTCATCCCGCTTACGGTGGGGGGCGGTGTGCGTACGGTGGCCGATGTGCGTCGCCTGCTCAATGCCGGTGCCGACAAGGTGAGCATGAACACGGCCGCCGTTGAAAACCCCGATCTCATCGCCGAGGCTTCGGCCAAGGTCGGCAATCAATGCATTGTCGTGGCGATCGACGCCAAACAGGTTGCGCCGGGGAAATGGCAGGTTTTTACGCATGGCGGACGCAAGAACACCGGCCTGGATGTCATCGAGTGGGCATGCAGAGTTCAGCAACTCGGCGCCGGCGAAATCCTGCTCACCAGCATGGACCGTGACGGAACGAAAAACGGTTTTGATCTGCCGCTGACCCGCGCTGTATCCGATGCAATCGATATCCCGGTAATCGCCAGCGGCGGCGTTGGTAATCTGCAGCATCTGGCCGACGGCGTTTCCGAAGGGCGTGCCGATGCGGTACTGGCGGCCAGCATCTTCCATTTTGGCGAATACACGGTGCGCCAGGCCAAGGAATACATGCACGAACGTGGCATTGAGGTTCGTTTGTGAGCGATCTGGACACCGGGCAGCCGTGGCTGGCGGCGCTCAAGTGGGACGCTGAGGGTATGATTCCGGCGATTGCGCAGGATGCGGGGACCGGACGTGTGGTGATGTTCGCCTTCATGAATCGCGAGTCGCTGCAGGAAACGGTGAAGTGCGGTAACGCGGTATACTGGTCGCGTTCGCGCCAGCGGCTGTGGCGCAAGGGTGAAGAGTCTGGGCATTATCAGCGCGTGCGCTCGATTCGCACCGATTGCGATGGCGACGTGCTGCTGCTGACGATTGAACAGGAAGGCGGCATTGCCTGTCATACGGGTCGCGAAAGCTGTTTTTTTCATCAACTTGAGGGTCAGCTCTGGGTCGCGGTCGATCCGGTGCTCAAAGACCCGAAGGAAATTTATTCAAAATGAGCACTCACGACATTCTGCATCGTCTTTCCGAGACGCTGGCCTCGCGGCGTCATGCCGATCCTGAGAGTTCTTATACGGCCCAGTTGTTTGCCAAGGGCCCGGACTCGATCCTGAAGAAAATCGGCGAGGAGACCGCCGAGTTGAT
Organism: uncultured Pseudomonadota bacterium; assembly: GCA_903939665.1. Classification (GTDB taxonomy): domain Bacteria; phylum Pseudomonadota; class Gammaproteobacteria; order Burkholderiales; family Rhodocyclaceae; genus CAJBIL01. Next base: position 15,579 of record CAJAHZ010000353.1, read on the forward strand.
CATGGCTGCGAAGGACGGCAAGCGACTGAACATCGTTTGGGAATCCACCGACGTGATTTACCACGTGCTGGTGCTGCTTGCCTTCTTTGATATGAGCATCGAGGATGTTTCGCAGGAAATGCGCCGCCGCGAGGGTATTTCCGGGATCGACGAAAAGAAGTCGCGTACCAAATAATCATGGATAGCTGCCTCTTCTGCAAAATCGTACGCGGCGAAATTCCGTCGCGCAAGGTGTATGAAGACGATGAAATATTCGTTTTTCATGATATCAATCCGGCGCGCCCGGTGCATCTCCTCGTTATTCCGAAGAAACACATCACTTCGCTCGCGACGAGTACCGAAGCTGATGTGCCGGTGCTTGGCAGGATGCTGGTCGTCGCGAACCGATTGGCAACGGAACAGGGCAGCCCGGATGGTTTTCGGGTCATCATCAATACCGGGCGGGTTGGCCATCAGGAAGTGCAACACCTGCACGCCCACATCGTCGGCGGGCCGGATCCGGTCGGGCCGATGCTCAAACAAATTTAAGGAGAGATATCATGGGTTCATTCAGCGTCTGGCACTGGTTGATCGTTCTGGTCATCGTCATGCTCATTTTCGGCACCAAGAAACTGCGCAATGTCGGGCAGGATCTTGGCGGCGCGGTGAAGGGGTTCAAGGACGGGATGAAGGAAGCCTCGGCCGACAACAAACCGGCGGAAGCCCCTCCGGCGCAACCTGCGCAACCGACAGTGAAGGTCGGTGGTCAGACCATCGACGTTGAGGTCAAGGAAAAAACCATTTCCTGATTTTTCCGATGTTCATCCGTCGGTTTTTTGCTCGGCGGTCGGTTTTCCTCACGCGATTTTCGGAACACTATGTTTGACGTTGGATTTTCCGAACTGGTTGTCATCGCCGTTGTTGCGCTGGTTGTCATCGGCCCTGAGCGGCTGCCCAAAGTGGCGCGCACGGCCGGGCATCTGCTTGGGCGGCTGCAGCGTTACGTCAATGATGTGAAGTCGGACATCAGCCGTGAGATGCAGCTCGATGAGTTGAAGAAGCTTCAGGCCGACATGCAGCAGTCAGCGCGCAGCCTTGAGACCAGCGTGACTTCAGAAATGCAGTCGGCGCAGCAGTCGCTGAACCAGACGGCGCAGAGCGTGACCGACGAAGTCAAGCCGCTGCCGGTCACTGAAGTGACTGTCCTTGTGCCCGCTGCGCCGGTCGACCCGTTGCCGATACAAAAAGTCTGAAGGGCCGGACGCGCATGAGTCAGTTGGAAGAATCCTTCCTCACCCACCTTTTCGAGCTGCGCGATCGCTTGATCCGTGCATTGCTGGCGGTGGGCATCGTTTTTATTTGCCTGTTCCCGTGGGCGAAAGAGCTTTACACAGTGCTTGCGCAGCCGTTGCTGGACAAGCTTCCGAAGGGCGGGCAGATGATCGCTACCGATGTGGTTGGCGTTTTCCTTGTGCCAATGAAGGTGACGATGATGGCCGCCTTCCTCATCGCCTTGCCTTACGTGCTTTATCAGGTGTGGGCTTTTGTTGCGCCGGGCTTGTACAAGCACGAGAAGCGGCTGGCCTTGCCGCTGGTGACAGCCAGCGTGTTCCTGTTTTTCTCCGGCATGGCGTTCGCTTACTTCCTCGTCTTCCCGACCGTGTTCGGTTTCATGGCGGGTATTGCCCCAGAGGGTGTCGCGTGGATGACCGATATCGACAAGTATCTATCCTTTGTCCTGTCGACCTTTGTTGCCTTCGGGGTCACCTTCGAGGTGCCGGTGATCGTCATCGTGCTGGTGCATATGGGGGTTGTCACCATACCGAAGCTCAAGGAATGGCGGCCTTATGTGGTCGTTGGCGCTTTCGTGATTGGCGCCATTTTCACGCCGCCGGACGTGGTTTCGCAGATCATGCTCGCGGTGCCGCTGTGCCTGCTTTACGAATTGGGCATCCTGCTCTCACGTTTTGTCACGGTGTCTCCACGTGTCGAGTCAGCGCCTGTGACTGAACCCGAGCCGCCTGCCGCGACTGAAGCGCCGGTGGTTCCGGCTTCGGACTGGAGTCCGATGAGCGACGCCGAGATGGATAAGGCGATTGCTGACCTCGGGCCGCCGAAAGATTCCGGCAAGCCGGGATAATCCGCAGCCTTATTCCCGTTCGCGTTGTTGCGGCGGACGCTTGCCGATTTTTACCTGGGCATCGACCAGCGTCTTTTCCCGACGCAGCTTGAAGGAAACGGCGTTGCCGGGCTTCTGGCTGGCGATCAGGTCGAGCATGATTTGCGGGTCCTTCACCATTTTTCCATCGACTGCCAGCAGGATGTCGCCCGGTTTGATGCCGGCCGAGTCCGCCGGGCTGCCGCGTAGCACGCCAGCAATCAACGCGCCCGACTTGTCGGGTAGGCCAAACGATTCGGCGAGTTCCTGCGTAATCTCCTGTGCCTCTACGCCGACCCAGCCACGGGTGACCGTGCCGTTCTGGATGATCTGTTCCATGACGTTCTTGGCGATCGATACCGGTATCGCAAAACCAATGCCCAGTGAGCCGCCAGAGCGCGAATAGATCGCCGTGTTGATGCCGATCAGATTGCCCTGGCTGTCGATCAGCGCCCCGCCGGAGTTGCCCGGATTGATTGCCGCGTCGGTCTGGATGAAATTCTCGAACGTGTTGATTCCCAGGTGCGAACGTCCGAGTGCCGAAACGATCCCCATCGTTACCGTCTGGCCTACGCCGAAAGGGTTGCCGATGGCCAGCGTGACATCGCCCACGCCGACGTTGTCCATTGTTCCCAGCGTGATCGCCGGCAGCTTGAGTTCCTCTCCGTTTTCTCCCTTGATCTGCAGTACGGCAAGATCTGATTCCGGGTCGCTGCCGATTACTCTTGCCTTGAGGTTGCGACCGTCGTTGAGAGCGACCTCGATCTGGTCGGCTGCTTCGACAACGTGGTAGTTGGTCAGGACGTAGCCATTGGCGCTGACCACCACGCCTGAACCCAGCCCCGAGTTGCGCTGCGGGTTTTGCTGTTGTTCTCCTTCCGGGCGATCGCCAAAAAAATGGCGGAAGATCGGGTCGTCGAGCAAGGGGGAGCGCGGCGTCTTGACCTGCTGCAAAGTGAAAATGTGCACCACCGAGGGCAGGGCTTTCTTCGCCGCTTCCCGGTAAGAGCTGGCGGCGATCGCCGGCTCGTTGCCAGAGGATGACTCGTGCAGCGCAACCACGCTGGATATGTTGCCAGCCCTTTTTCCCAGCCATTCCGGCTTGAGCGTGCTCACCACGAAAAGTACGGCGAGACTAACTGTCACCGTTTGTGCAAAAATCAGCCAAAGCCTGCGCATAGAAAACCATCGGAGCAAATTGATGAAACGTGAAGAACTGACGCACTACCTCGACGGCCTGCTTGAAGCGGCGCGTTTCAAGGATTATTGCCCAAATGGCCTGCAAGTGGAAGGCCGCGCTGATGTGCGACGCATCGTTGCCGGCGTCAGTGCAAGCCAGTCGTTGGTCGATGCGGCGATTGCGTCCAATGCCGATGCCATTCTTGTTCATCACGGCTGGTTCTGGCGCGGTGAAGACGGTCGCGTAACCGGCATCCGCAAGGCGCGCCTGCAGGCACTGTTGAGACACGACATCAATTTGATTGGCTATCATCTGCCGCTCGACAGCCATGCTGAATTCGGCAACAACGCACAACTCGCCAAGCGACTTGGCTGGGTTGCCGAAGGGCGCTTCGGCGAACAGGATATTTGCTGGGTTGGTCGTCTCGCTACCCCGGCGAAGTTGTCGTCGCTCGCTAGGAATATCGGCGCCACGTTGCAGCGCGTACCGCAGGTGATTGGCAATGCGGATCAACTTGTATCGCGTGTTGCGTGGTGCTCGGGCGGCGCTCAAGGCTATTTCGAGCAGGCAATTGTGCTCGGTGTCGATGCCTATTTGAGCGGTGAAATCTCCGAGCAGACTGTCCATCTGGCGCGCGAATCCGGCGTTGCCTACATCGCGGCCGGCCACCACGCCACTGAACGCTACGGTGTGCAGGCGCTTGCGGCGCATCTGGCTGAGCATTTTGACATTGAGTGCGAGTTTGTTGATATTGATAATCCGGTTTGAATCTTCCCGCTAAGGACTCTCCATGAATTACGTTTTTCCGTCAGCCCCGCAAATCAGCGTCGCCGTTGCTGGCAGCGAGGCGCGCTTCCCGGTTCGCCGGGTTTATTGCGTCGGTCGAAACTATGCCGATCACGCCCGGGAGATGGGCGCCGATACCCGTGAGCCACCGTTCTTCTTCAGCAAGCCGGCGGATGCACTGGTCCCGGGGGGCGGCGATGTGGCCTATCCACTGGCGACGAACAATCTGCAGCATGAAGTTGAACTCGTTGTCGCGCTCGGTCAGGGCAGTGCCAATATTCCGCTGGATCAGGCGCTCGACTGCGTTTTTGGCTACGCCGTTGGCTTCGATCTGACCAAGCGCGATTTGCAGCAACGGTCGAAGGAAAAAGGGCAGCCGTGGGATCTGGGCAAGGGTTTCGATCAGAGCGGGCCGATCGGTGCGATTCAGCCGGTTTCAGCGGTTGGCCATCCGACACGCGGCGCGGTGTGGCTCAAGGTGAATGGCGAGTTACGGCAAAACGGCGATCTTGAGCAGATGTCGTGGAAGGTCGCTGAGGTGATCGCTAACCTCTCACAGTACGTTGCACTGGCGGCGGGCGACCTGATTTTCACCGGCACGCCGGCCGGGGTGTCGACCATCGTGCG
>CAJAHZ010000354.1 GCA_903939665.1 uncultured Pseudomonadota bacterium
ATGAGATTTTTTGTTTTTCTCTGCGTACTCTGCGAACTCTGCGCCTCTGCGCGCTCTGCGTCGAAAGCGGTTAACCGCCTCACATCACCCGATGCTTCAGCGCCGGGAGGCTGGCGCGGATTTCGGCGATGCGGGCGTGGTCGAATTCGCCGATGACGATCCCCGGCCCTTTCAGCTTGCGGTCAAGGATGTCGCCCCACGGGTCAATCAACATGCTGTTGCCATGCGTTTCGCGCCCGTTCTCGTGTCGCCCACCCTGCGCTGCCGCGAGCAAAAAACACTGATTTTCAATGGCGCGGGCGCGCAACAAAATCTCCCAGTGCGCGCGGCCCGTGGTTTCGGTAAAGGCCGCGGGAATCACCAGTAAGTCTGTGACACCGAGTGCGCGATAAAGCTCCGGAAATCTGAGGTCGTAGCAAATCGACAGTCCGACACGCCCGAATGGCGTATCAAAAGCGACCGGCAGGCTGCCCGCCTCGATCGTTGCACTTTCGTTGTAGCGCTCGGCGCCTTTCTGAAAACCAAAAAGGTGAATCTTGTCGTAGCGTGCGACGCGCTCGCCCTGGGGATTGTAGGCCACGCTGGAATTGAGCACCTTGTCCGGGTTATCGGCCATCAGGGGGATCGATCCGCCAACCAGCCAGATGGCGTGCCGGCTTGCCGTCTCGGCCAGAAAATCCTGAATCGGCCCACGACCATCCGCCTCGCGCACCTTGACCTTGTCGCCGTCGTTCATGCCCATGATCGGAAAATATTCAGGCAACGCAACCAGTTCCGCACCCTGCGCCACCGCTTCGGCAACAAGACGTGCTGCGCTGCGCAGGTTGTCGTCAACGCGCGGCGTCGAGATCATCTGCACGGCCGCGATTCGCGCATTGCTCGGCTTGTGCGTCAGGTCACTGCTGAGGGTTGTCATTGGCAGCTCCAGTCGGGTTGGAAAGGTTCGGCAGACGAGGCGCGGGGGCCGGCAGAATATTCGATCGCGTCAGTTTTTCGACCTTGGGGTCATCCCATTTACCGGTGACCAGATAGTCGAATCCGAAAATCTGATTTAGTGGACTCTGCAAAATCTTGTGCGCCAACAAGGTAGCCACCCCCGCCAGCGGGTTAACCAGCGCGAGGCCGAGCGCCGCGCCGCCGCCAAGATCGGGCTGTACGTTCACCTCAAGGCGCTGCGTCTCGTGCTGCAGATCGGCTTCGCCGCGCATCACGATGCGCGCGGCAGGGCCGTCGATCTGCAGGCGATCAGTGCGCATCAACCCGTTGCGCATCGTCAAATTGCCAGCAATGCTGTCAAAGGCAAAGCCTTCGCTGAACACGTCGCGAAAATCAAGCGTAATCCGCCGCGGCAATGATTGCAGGCTGATCAAGCCAAGCAGCTTGCCCATTCCGGGGTCGAGTTTGACGAACTGTCCCCGGCCGGCCTCGACGCTCATCTCGCCGCTCAATGTCGCGTAATCGAGATCGACCGGCGGACCATTCCAGGCGATTTTTCCTTCCAGTTGCGCCGTTCCGGCACGCACGGCGCCGGGGTAACCGAGGCGATCGAGCAACTTGCCCACGTCGCTGCTATCGAGCTTGAAATCGAGTTGCGTGGAATTACCGCTGCCCAACTGCCAGCGGCCTTTCCCCACTAGGTTGCCGTAAGGGTTGGCGATTTGAATCTTGTCGAGCCGCCAGACACGGCGCTCATTGTGCGCGATCACTTCGAGCCGTCCGAAGCGGCGCGCACCAACCGCAAAATCGTCAGCCACGATATCGAGCGCCGGCAATTCCTCGATAGCGTCCTCTGCCGGCAAACTGCGCTCCGTTTCGGCAGAAGTCCCCACCAGCAACTTTTTCAGGCGTGCCGTCAGCTTGCCGCGCCCGGCACCGTCCCACAGCAGGTCGCCAGCCACCTCGCGCGAAGCCAGACGAACCTGCCACTGCGCGTTGCCTAACGAGGCACCGACGTCGACATCGTGATAATGACGCCCAAGCAATCCGACATCTGCCGCCTTGAGGCTGATACTGGAGATCAGCGGCGGCTGTTCTGCCGGGGCGTTTCCGGCACTGCGGCTGGCTTGGGGAGTCAGCGCCTGGCGCCAAAAATCGAGATCGACGCTCTTGGCCGTCACCGCCAGCGCGACATCGCGCTCCGGCATCTGCAACGGCCGTCCGACAACGATCGCGCCACGTTCCGGCACATAAACTTCGCCCTGCTTGCGCCGCACCAACTGAGCCGCCATGACGCTGCCCAGGGATGCGCTTATCTGATCGCGCAGCACGGGCTGGCCGCCCGGCGGTGTCACCGCCGGCAAGAGGATTTTCTCAAAGTTAAAAGACATCGCCTCGGCAGCGGTCTTGTTGAAGGGCTCGGGCAGGCTGGAACCCAGTCCGACAAGGTTTGAGTCAATCATCAGATCGGCGCTGCGCTTCCTGACGCGCACCTCGCCACGATAGTTGACGGCCCCTGACAGACTGTCAAAGAGCGGCAGATTCGCCTGCTTGCGCAACTGCGCGACACTCACCGAGCCGTTGGCGGTAATCAGCACCTTGCCGTCGGCTTCCGTCCCCCCCTTGATCCTGAGCGGTCCGCCAAACAAGGTGGCGTTGATTTCCGGCACGCGCAAATCCTTTTCGGTGAATTGCAGCGTGCCATTCACCTGCTGCAAAGCCGGCAGCCCCGGATCGACGGTCACTTCGTTGGCCTGAAAATGATAAACGCCCGCCGTCCTGGAATCGCCAAGGCGCGCCTCTTCAAGCGGAATAAACAAATCCAGATCGAGACGACCATTGCCTTTGGCCTGCATGCCTTCGGTGAAGTGGTCGATCCGTTCGCCCACCGGGCTCTGCTGGATGAATTTCAGAAATTCAGCGGTCGGCCCCTCGACTCGCCCCTTGAGCTTGAGCGTGCTCAGCGGCGCGTCGAAATCGGGAATCTCGGCACGCGTATGGGCCAATTGCGCGCCAAGCATCATGCCGCGCCGCACATCGAGCACCATGCCGACACCCTCGAAACGCAAATCCGCATAAATTCCCGTGATCTTCGGCCAGCCTTTTGCATAGTCGAGCGTTACGTCGTTCGCCTTGAGGGTAACGAGAAACTGGCCATGCTGTTTGTCGAGAAAAGGATAATGCGCAAGATCACCCTTGAGCACCAGATTCACGTCGCTCGCCGTGCCACTGATCAATGCATCGCGTACCCAGTAACGCGCTGGCGCATTGACCGCATGCGGCATGTAACGCCAGACAGCGCGCGCATCAGCACGCGTCAGCGCGCCGGTGAGATCAATGCTGCCCGGTCCGTCACCGGTGTAGTGATAGGTGCCCTGCGCCGTACCCGCTGCGTCCGGCCCGGCAAACTCGACGTGCGACAGCTCGGCGTCGATAAGCCCTTTGCTGATCTTCCATTTAGCCTGAGCGCTGAGCGTATCAAGCGCGATCAGCGGCTCGGGAAGAACGCTCGGCAAATCAATCGTTGGCTTCAGCGACCGAAGGTTTGCGCTGCCGCCGCGCTCGTTCGCCTCGACCGTTCCGGAAAGTCCGGAAAACCCGGGGAAATAGCCCTGCGCCTTGTGTGCCAAATTGTCGAAACGGGCCTTCAGCGAATACGATTGCAGGTCGCCAGTATCGCCGCGCCAGCCCACCCGCAACTCGCTGACCCGACCACGCGGCTCGTAATCCTTGAGCACCTGCCGTGATTTTGCGTCGAGCGGCAGATGCTCGGCCAGGCTGGCCAGTGCGGCAAGATCAAGGCTGCTGGCTGTCGCCGTCCCGCCGGCCGCCTTGACAAGCGATGCCGACTGCCAATCCACATGGAAATCGGTCGGCGCAATGTGAATCGCCGCACGCGATTTGCCATTGGGCTCCGCCAGGGCCCGGGTGAGCAATTCGATGCGCCGGCCATTGACTTCAAAACCCTTGTCTGAAAACTTTGCGGCAAGGCGGCCAGCCAGATGATCAAACTCGATCCGCGGCAGATTGTCGGAGAGTCGCAGACTGACGTCCTGCAATGAAATGTCGGCGGTCAGCGCGTTCAAGCCGCCTTGCGCAAAACCAGCCCAGGCACGCACCGCCCCGCGGCCATGCGGCAAAGCAACCGGATAGTCGATCCAGTTGCGCCAGACAGCGAGGTCGGCATAGGCAATTTCGGCAAAAGCCCGGCCCTTCCAGGCGTCGAGTTGCGCCAGGTCGTTGCCGTGAAAATCTCCGCGCAGATCAATCTTCGACGCCAGCTCAGGGGGCGGCAGCGCGGTCAGGCCGAATCGATGATCGCCGCCATCGTTATCAAGCCCAAAGTTCAGGTCTTCGAGGACCAGTTGCGGCGCCTTGCGCTGTGCGTCTTCCCAGACCAGCGTGGCGCCGCTGATACGAATCCGCTTCTGGGTGAGCACCCAGTTGGCGACCGCGCCATCGCTGCTTTCCTGACTGAGCGGAATACCCGCAATGGAGATGCGGCCATCGGCATCGCGCCGCAGGTGCAGAGTCGGTTCGTCAATGCGCAGCAAGCGCAGCTGAAGCTGGGCGCTCGGCACCGACCACCAGGACAAGATCGATTCGACGCGCAGGAAGGCCAGCGCAGGCCGCCCCTGCGTATCGGCAATGCGGACGTCGAACAGCGTCAGATCGGGATTGATCCCCGCCCAACTCGCCTCGATACGACCGATGCTGACCGGCTGCCCAAGTTCCTGACTGGCAATCCGCTCGATGTCGGCACGATAATTCTCGATGTTCGGCAACACGCTGTAACGCAATGCCAGCACGAGCAGGACAAAACCAAAGTAGATCAGCCAGAAACCCCAGACCAGCGCCCGCCACAACCCATGCGCCGCCGGATGTGCGAGGAAAGGCAGCAGCCGGTAAAAGCGATGGTAAAGCGCGGGACGCAACTCGTCCTGGCGCATCAGGAGCCGACAGCCAGCGAGGGGTTTTGCACAATATTGTGAAGCGTCACTAGAATGGCAACATACCTGAGTAAATCGAAGACTCAATTGTAACGGCTTTGCCAGTCACATTTGGCGGAAGCAGCGCAATCACCGAGGTAACCGCACTTGAAAAGTACAAACCCGGAAACTCCGCAATGGCAGCCCGCCCTGGCCCACAGCCGCTACCTGCGCCAGCTGCTCGAAGCACAGCCGGCAATCGACACCTGGCTGGCTGAGCACGCATGCCGACCGCTTGCCGCTCAAGGGATGCTCGACTTCGTCGCCGCTGCCGCGCCGACCGACGACGAGGGCCTGAAGCGCTGCCTGCGTCAGCTGCGCCAGCGCGTAATGGCGACACTGATCGTACGCGACATCGGCGGCACGGCAACGCTTGCCGAAGTCGTCGAGACGATGACGCAATTGGCTGACGTGACGACGAACCTCGCGCTCGATTTCGTTCATCGCCAACTGGCAGCCCAGTTCGGCGAACCGCTGGACAACCAGGGCCGTCCGCAGCGCCTGATGATCGTTGGCATGGGCAAGCTCGGCGGGCGCGAGCTCAATGTCTCCTCGGATGTCGATTACATCTTCATTTACCCGGAGGAAGGCCAAACCGCCGGCAGCGCCGAAGGCGGCAGGAAGATCGATACCTACGACTTTTTCACCCGGCTCGGCAAACGACTGATCGGCGCGCTCGGCGAAGTCACCGGCGACGGGCAGGTTTTCCGCGTTGACATGCGGCTGCGGCCCAATGGCGACTCCGGCCCGCTGGTCTGCTCGCTCGACTCACTCGAAAACTACTTCATCACGCAGGGCCGCGAGTGGGAGCGCTACGCCTGGATCAAGGCGCGGGTGATGAACGAAGGCGCCAATCTGCAAGCGGAATGGGTGAGCGCACTCGAAAATATATCCCGCCCCTTCATTTTCCGGAAATACCTCGATTTCGGCGCAATCAACGCAATGCGCGACCTGCATGCGCAGATTCGCCGTGAGGTGGCACGCAAGGACATGGTCGATCACATCAAGCTCGGCCCCGGCGGCATCCGCGAAATCGAATTCATGGCACAGGTTTTCCAGCTGATCCGCGGCGGGCGCGACCCGGTCCTGCAGATTCGCCCGACGCTCAAGGTGCTCGCCCTGCTGGCTTCACGTCGCCTGCTGCCCGATGAAAGCGTGCGCGAACTCAGCACAGCCTACGAATTCCTGCGCCGTCTCGAACACCGACTGCAATACGTCAACGACGCGCAGACCCACATGTTGCCGACCGGCGAAGAGGAACGCGGGCAGATCGCCATTTCGATGGATTTTGCCGACTGGGCGGCGCTGCTGGCCGTTCTCGACATGCATCGCACCAAGGTAGCACGCCATTTCGAGCAGATATTCTCCGATCCGGAAGAGGGCGTGCATGCGCTGGCTGGCCTGTGGTGCGGCCAAACCGAGGGCGATGATGCGCTGGAGATCCTCTCGACGCTCGGTTTCCGCCAGCCGCAGGCCATGCTTCAGCGGCTGCAGAGCTTTCGCGAGAGCAGCCGCTACCTGCAGTTACCCGCAGCCAACCGCGAGCGGCTCGATGCGCTGGGCCCGCGCCTGATCGACGCCGCTGCCGCAACGCCCAAACCCGATGCCACCTGGCAGCGCGGCCTCGATTTCTTTGAAACGATCAGCCGCCGCGGCGCCTACCTCGCACTGTTGCAGCAATACCCGCAGGCCCTGATGAAGGTGGCCGAACTGATCGGCAGTTCGTCGTGGGCCGCGGCCTACCTGACCCGCCATCCGATCCTGCTCGACGAGCTGCTTGATCCGCGCATCTACGAAGTGGATATCGACTGGCCAAACTTCCACAACGAACTGCGCCAGCGCCTCGCCGAGCATGACGACGACCCGGAACGGCAAATGGACATTCTGCGCGAGGCGCACCACGAACAGGTGTTCTGCCTGCTGGTACAGGATCTCGCCGGCTTGCAGACGCTTGAACACCTCTCCGACCATCTCGCCGAACTGGCCGACATCATGGTACAGACGACGCTCGATCTGTGCTGGGGCAAGCTCAAGCAGCGCCACCCGCACCCCGAGCTGCCGCCGAAATTTGCCGTGATCGGTTACGGAAAACTGGGCGGCAAGGAGCTCGGCTTCGCCTCCGACCTCGACCTCGTCTACCTGCACGACGACCCCGAACCCGGCGCCGGCGAGCTCTACGCCCGACTGGCGCAACGCATGAACACCTGGATGTCGAGCCAGACTTCGGCCGGTCTGCTGTTTGAAACCGATCTGCGCCTGCGCCCGAACGGCGAAGCCGGCATGCTTGTCTGCTCGATTGAATCCTTTCGCGATTATCAGCTGAATCACGCCTGGGTTTGGGAGCATCAGGCGCTGACGCGCGCCCGCTTCTGCGCCGGCGATCCGGAAGTCGGCGCACAGTTCGAAGCGATCCGCATCCGCATCCTGCGCCAGCCACGCGACCTGGCCAAGCTGAAGGAAGACGTGCTGGCCATGCGCCAGAAAATGCTCGACAGTCATGCCTCGAAGAGCGAAGAGTTTTTCGACCTCAAACAGGATCCGGGCGGCATCATCGACGTCGAGTTCATCGTCCAGTACCTGGTGCTCGGCTACGCGCACGCGCATCCCAAGCTGTGCGGCAACGTTGGCAATATCGCGCTGCTCAGGACCGCCGCCGAGCTCGGCCTGATTCCGGCAGCGCTTGCCGACCCGGTGCGCGATGCCTACCGTGAATACCGCCGCACGCAGCATGCCATCCGTCTGAGCGACAACGCCAAGGGGCGGATCGAGCGTGCCGCGATGTTGCGCCGCATCGAAGCGGTTCGGGCATTATGGGATATCTTGTTTGAACCAGACCGGAATTGCGCACTCTGATAGCATGGAGATGTTTTTGACGTACCCATTTGTAATTCCACCCCATGGAGAAACCCTATGAAACGTGCTGCCCTGACCGCCCTGCTCGCACTCTCGATCCCGGCGTTTGCCTCTCCGAGCATTGAAACAGTTACGGCCACCCCCTCGCCGGCCAAAGTCGGGCAAGCGGTAAAAGTCACGATCAACGCAAAAGACGCGACGGACGGCATCTGTGGGCTGGACGTGTGGTGGGGCGACGGCAACCGCGACAAGCCACGGAGAATGGGTGGTCAGCATGAGGCTTTTCCGATCACAGTCGAGCACACCTACAGCAAACCCGGCACCTACACCATCAAGGCCAATGGCAAGCGCGCCGGGAGCTATCTGGGCTGCCCGGGCGAAGGCACGACCAACCTGACGGTTGAAGCCGTAGCCGCCGTTGCGGCCACACCCGCCGCCGCAGCGAAAGCCGCCTGCCCGACCGACTGGGCGCTGAAGGGCAAAGCAGCGAAAGACGGCAGCTACACCTGCTCGCCGAAAAAGAAAGGCGCCGCCAAGCCGGAGAAGGCGATCGACTGCCCGGCTGGCACCAGCTACTTCATGAGCAGCAAAGCGCTGGGCTGCGAAAAAGCAAACTGAGTCGCGCCCCCCTGAACAACGTGAAGGCTGAGCCGGTCTCCGCCTTCACGTTGCCGCGAGCAAACCGAAGCCTCGCCATCCTGTAACGGCTATCCGAATCCCGTGACTGTTTTTTTGTCCGATGCAATATCAGAGCGGCAACGAAAATTTATCAGGCGCAGACCGCGGGTAGCTGATCCATAAATCGCCCTCCCCGAAACTTGCTGGCTCCAACATTCAGAGCTCCCATGCGCAACCTTCAAGCTGCGGCGCGTTGCCCTGGCTCAACCGAAAGCTTCATGCCCACCGCTTTCAACACCGCCAGCAGCGTTTTCAGCGTTGGATTGCCCTTGGGCGACAAGGTGCGATAAAGCGACTCTCTGCTGATTCCGGCTTCGGCGGCCACCGCCCCTAATCCGCCGTAAGCTTCCGCCACCGTCCGCAACGCAAGAAGCCCTGCAGCACGGTTATCCGGATCATCCAGTGACTCCATAGCCGCCTTGAGGTATTCCACCGCCAGTTCGCGGTCTGCTCGAAGTTCGGCTACCTCGCGGTCGTGATGAGAAACCGCTGCGGCCACTCGCTTGCTCATGCTTGCCTCCGTTTCCAATCAGCCCAGTAACCCTTGGCCGTCTTGATATCCAATGCTTGCGTCTTTTTTGATCCACCAGACAGCAAAATAACGATTGATTGTCCATGCCGACCCAGATAGACCCGATACCCGGCACCCAAATGCTCTCGCAATTCCAAAACACCATCGCCCACTGACTCGCAATCGCCAAAATTGCCCGCTTCAATTCGCTTCAGGCGAAGCCGAACCTTGGCTTGCGCTTGCTTGTCACGCAGCGATTGAAGCCACTCGGTGACCGGCTCCTGGCCATCGGCGGTTTGGTATCGGAAAACTTCAATCATGACAATACTGTAGCTTACAAGTTACAGCCGAACAAGCACTGCGCTTGCCCGGGCCGTGCTTGGGTATTGCAAACTCTACAATTTCAATGCGCGCAGTGCTGACCACAACGGGGAGGCACACAGGCACATTTCGCTCATTTTTCTCCCATTTTTCGGCCTAAGCTGGGCATCTGTCCACGCAGGAGAAAAGCACCATGAGCCCCGCCATCAAGATGATTGCATTCGCCTTCACCGCGCTGTCGGCCTGCGTCGCAGGCCACGCCGAAAACAACCAGTTTCCCGCGCCACCGACCGGCCAGAATCGCTGTTACGGCATCACGGGTGGAGAAATCGCCTGCCCTGCGCGGGGCGCAACGCTTGCCGGCCAGGACGCCGGACACGCCCGCACCGGACTGCTTTACCGCGACAACGGCGACGGCACGATCAGCGACCTGAACACCGGCCTCATGTGGCAGAAAACGCCTGCTGCCAAAACAACGTGGCATGAGGCCAAAACAGGTGCCAGCCTTGTCGCGCTTGGCGGGCATACCGACTGGCGCTTGCCCGACATCAAGGAACTCTACTCGCTGATCGATTTCTCGGGCGCCATGGGCCCGCACAACCTCAGACCCTATATCGACACGGCCTACTTCGATTTCCGCTACGGCGACACGCTGGCCGGCGAACGCCTGATCGACGCGCAGTACTGGAGCAGCACCGAATACACCGGGCGAACCATGGGCGGTAACGAAACCATCTTTGGCGTGAACTTCGCCGACGGCCGCATCAAGGGCTACCCGAAGTACGCCCCGGGAAGCCGCAGCATCGGGCATCGCATGTTTGTACGCTACGTGCGAAGTAACCCGGCCTACGGGCGCAACGATTTTGTCGACAACAAGAATGGCACGGTCACGGATCGCGCCACCGGCCTGATGTGGATGCAGGCCGACAGCGGCAAACTGAAGGCCGGCCCGCTCGGTGACGGTCGCATGGACTGGCCGCAGGCCTTGGCCTGGGCGGCGCGCCTCAACTATGCCGGATACGCCGATTGGCGCCTGCCCAACGCCAAGGAATTGCAAAGCATCGTCGACTACCGCCGCTCTCCCGCCGCTACCCACAGCGCGGCGATCGACCCGGTTTTCAGCTGCACGGTGATTCGCAACGAGGCCGGTCGGGACGACTACGCGCATTACTGGACCAGCACGACCCACCTCGACGGCCCCCGGCAGGGGGACGCTGCGGTGTATGTCGCATTCGGCGAAGCGCTTGGCTATATGCGCTCACCCGGCGGCGTTGCCCTGCAGGACGTGCATGGCGCCGGCGCGCAGCGCAGCGACCCGAAACAGGGCGACCCGGCCGCGTTCCCTCAGGGACGAGGACCGCAAGGCGACGTGATTCGAATCTACAACGGCGTGCGACTGGTGCGCGGGGGATTGTCGAACAAAGAAGACCTGCTGAAACCAAACTGACAGACACCGGCCGCACGCTGCTTCATGGATTGTTTTTCAGCAGATAATTTCCCGCCTCAACATGCGCTGGTACGCGCTCAAGCACTTGGGCGTAGG
>CAJAHZ010000355.1 GCA_903939665.1 uncultured Pseudomonadota bacterium
GGGTAGAATCACCGGCAGCTTGCTAGCTTCGTTGAACTCGGCGGGCGATACGATCAAAACGGGACGGCTACCGCTTTGCTCATGCCCTGCGGTTGGATCGAGCGACACCAGGTTAATGTCGCCGCGCCTCATAGCAACTCGCCAGCTACGGCGGGCGCATCGACCCATTCCCGTTCTTCAACAGGTTGCGGCTGTGAATAGTCCGAGGTGGCCAGCAGCTCCGCGAGTGTGTAGCGCGGTCGCGGGCTGGGATTGACCACCAAGCAGCCGCGATCGACGGCCACGCCGACGGTCGCACCAGCTTGCAGATGCAGTTGATCGAGAAAAGCGGGTGGGACGGCCAGCATGACCGAGCCGCCAACCTTGCGCAGATTGGTTGTGTGCAAGCGGCCGAGAGTGATTGCTCCCGGTAGCACATGGGCGCAATCACCCTCGGACACCTTTCAATTAGCACCTCCTTCGTATAACATATAAAGCAGTTATGTCATGGAGGCCGTAATCATGAACTTCAACATTTACCTTGACGACGAAACTGGTCAGCAACTCAACAAAGTTGCCAAGAAGGTTGGCGAAAGCCGGAATGCGCTGGTTCGCCAAGCAGTGAGCGAGTGGCTGAAAAGGCGCGGCAAACCTCAGTGGCCAGCTGAATTGCTTGCCTTCACGGGCATGCCCGACATGCCTATATTTGAAGCAAGCAGAGACCGCCTCAAGCCGCCGGCAGAAGACCCGCTGGCATGAAGTATCTGCTCGACACTTGCACGGTCTCTGATTTCGTCAAAGGCCAACCCAACGTCTTGTCGCGCGTCAAAGCCACACCGCCGAATCTGATCGTCGTATCTGCGCTTACGCGCATGGAGGTTGATTACGGCCTCGCGCTCAACACCGAGCGCGCAAAGAAGCTGGTACCGATACTGGACGCGTTTTTTTCGACCATCGCCACGCTGCCATTTGATGAAGCTGATGCGCAGGCCGCCGCGGCAATTCGTGCGACGCTCAAGACTCAGGGTCAGCCAATTGGCGCTTACGATGTCCTGATTGCCGGAACAGGACTGGCGCGGGGGTTGGTGGTTGTTACATCGAATGTTGGCGAATTCAAACGAGTCAGCGGATTGCAGATTGAGGATTGGAGATGAAGTCCGAGATCGACCCAAGCGGAACTTCAATGCATCGACGGTGATGCTTGACCTGCCAGAGATTCCAAATTTTCTAAGATTAGCCGCATCCCGAATTGCCTGAGAATCTTGATTCCGAGACCGACTTGGTCGCCAGTTTGCTCTATCCGACATATCTCTCCTTCACCTCGCAATTTTATTGCACCGACGGACGTATTCATCTGCACCCAGAAGTTGATAGGCGTTCCCATCTCCTGCTGACCGCTTTGGATAATGAATATGCCATTGGTGCTGATGTCGCGGGTAACACCCTGGCCCTCGTCGATTAAAACGGGTAGCTGTGCATCAAATCTCGTGTAACGGCGCTGATCGTCCGCTTTGCCTATGTCATTAGTTTTCATGGCTGATCCAATCGTGTCGTGGTTAGGACAACATGCATAGTGACACCACCACTTGTCCGACGGGTATGGCTGCCATATAGCGCATTCGGAGCATAGCCCGGCCTATTTTGATAGCGAGCCAGCACCCGGTACGCCGGATGGTGACCGATTCGAGGTGATGCTTACCCTCGTGGCGGTTAAATCTGGTTGTTGATGTAGGCTGCCAGGCGTTTCTTCGGTTCTTCGGTGGCTTCGCCGTAATAGGCGATGCCGTGCGACTGCATGACGGGTGATACGGGTGCGGGAAAGTCAGGCGCGGGGGCTTTCGGCGTGACGCCTTGCCCCGTCGATACAAAGTCGTTCAGGTGAGATGCCGCAATGAGCGCGGCGTAGGCCGGATCAGAAAGGTTGTTTCTCGCGTGCAATGCCGGGTCGGCCAGCAAACGCTGCAGCGCCAGTTCGGCTTCCGATGCGCTGAGGTCAGGATTGGTCGTGGCAGCCGTCGCTGCGACGGTGGTCGTGGCGGGAAGCAGGCTTGTTACGGGGGCCGTGGCAACCGCCGTCGGTGTCTGATTCGGCACGCTTGGGGTGGTCGTTGTTACGGTGGCGCCAAGTGTTGTGGCGGTATTTTGTGTTGTCGTGACGGTGACAGTAAGCTCAGTGGCGGTTTCTGTCGTGCCGGTTGCCAGCAGCGTTGTCAGCAGATTTTCTGCTGCGGTATCCGGGTTGGTGGTATCGGTCATGTCCGGCGGCAGGATGGGCGTTATCACCCCTTCCTGAAGGTCGTTGCCCAACAATGTCGTCAGATCGGTCTGCGAAATGGCGGTGTCGGCGATCTGTGTCTCGAGCCCGGTCGTCAGGTCAATGAGCGACTGGGTCGCTTCGGCAAGTAATGCCTGTGTGCCGGCTGAATCGGCGGTCACCGCCGCGTTCAACACGCTTTGGTTGATGGTGCCCGATGCGGCGGCGGTCTGCAAGTCGATACCGATGCTGGACAGGCTGGCAAGGCTCGCACTGCTGGCGGCAATTGACGTGACCGCCAGTTCGTTCAAGCTTTGGGCAAGCGGGTCACTGCCCGAGGTGTCCGTGAGCGCTTCGAACAGGGTCTGCAGATTGCGGAGACGGTCTTGCAGTGTATTGAAGGTATCGACCAGCGTTTGCGCCGTCTCAATTACGGCGCTCGGGCTGTTATCGGAGGCACTTGTTTGTAACGCTTCAAGCGTGTTCCGAAAGGAAGACAGCGCTGACAGCAACTGCCCTACGCTCGACAGCGCGACTTGATTTGAGCTGCCATCGAGTATCGAGGCCGCCGCCGTTGAGCTTGCGGCAGTCATCAACTGAAACGTCAGCGGACGGATGCTCGCCAGCGCGGCAAGGCCGGTTGGCGTAAGCGAAGTGGAAATGGCCATTGTTGGAGACTTCGACTTCCCCTGGCCGGATGGGAAGGTACGAAAATTCAATACCGGCCAGTGACCGTTCTGCGACTGCTTGACGGTCCTTGATTGCGGGTCGACATGGATCACGGCCCTTCCGATCCAGCGTAGTCATGCCTCCACGCAGCGGCAATACCGGATGGCCGGTAAATTGAATGCCGGGAAATGAGTAGCGGGTCGGGGCAATTTTTCTGCAAGAGCTGCCCGAGCAATCGCTCCGGGTTGCGATCCGGCATTCACCCTTTGATACAGACCAGCGGTTGCAGGCGTGCCACCTTTCCTGCCAGCCCGGCGTGATCGGCGGCATCCACGACTTCGCCGACGTCCTTGTAGGCTGGCGGCGCTTCTTCGGCGATGCCACGCCAACTCGGGCTGCGCACGAGAATGCCGCGTGCCGCGAGTTCGTCGACCACGGCCCGGCCATGCCAGCGGCGGGTGGCTTCATGCCGGCTCATGGCGCGTCCGGCGCCGTGGCAGGCTGAGCCGAAAGCACGTTCGCCACTTGCGCTGGCGGTGCCGGCGAGAATCCAGGACGCTGTGCCCATGCTGCCGCCGATCAGCACCGGTTGCCCGACTTCGGCGTATTCGGCGGGCAGTTCGGCGTGGCGTGGGCCGAACGCCCGCGTTGCGCCCTTGCGATGGACGAACAGCTGGCGCACGCGGCCATTGATCGTGTGCATCTCTTCCTTGCAGGTGTTGTGCGAGACGTCGTAGAGCAGCGGCAGGGTCGTGCCGGGAAAGAGTTTTGCAAAGGCTTCTCGTGCCAGATGCGTAAGAATCTGCCGGTTGGCGAGCGCACAGTTGATCGCTGCGCGCATGGCGCCGAGGTAGCGCCGCCCGAGGGCTGAATACAATGGCGCGCAGGCGAGTTCGCGATCCGGCAGGACGATGCCCATCGACGGCGCGGCAAGCACCATCTCGCGCAGGTAGTCGGTGCCGATCTGGTGACCGAGCCCACGCGATCCGCAATGAATGCTTACCACCACATCGTCGAGCGCGAGCCCGTAGGCAAGGGCGGCGGCGCTGTCGCTCAGCTGGCTCACGGCTTGTACTTCAAGGTAGTGATTACCCGAGCCGAGCGTTCCCATCTCGTCGCGCTGGCGTTTTTTGGCCTGCGCCGAAACGGCTGCCGAATCGGCGCCATCGACGCAGCCCTTGTCCTCAATGCGGGCCAGATCGGCGCTGCGACCATAGCCTGCATCGACGGCCCAGCACGCGCCGCCGCACAGCATGGCATCCATCGCTTTTTCCGACAGGTGCAGCGTGCCGGTGCTGCCGACACCGACCGGGATGCAGGCATAGAGCACGTCAGCCAGCTGTCTCCTGACATCGCCTTGCAGATCGGCCAGTTTGAGGCCGGTGTGCAGGGTGCGCACACCGCAGGAAATGTCGAAGCCGACGCCGCCGGCTGAAACAACACCGCCCTCCTCCGCGTCGAAGGCCGCCACGCCGCCAATCGGAAAGCCGTATCCCCAGTGGGCGTCGGGCATGGCGTAGGCGGCGTCGACGATGCCCGGCAGGCTGGCGACGTTGATCAGCTGTTCGCGCACCTTGTCATCCATTGCCGCGATCAGTTCGCGTGAACCGAAGAGCACGACCGGCACGCGCATCACCCCGGATTTCGGTATCTCCCATTCGAATTCGTTGCGACGCTTGAGTGTTTCGGTCTCCATTCTTGCCCCCTCAGACATCGACGACACATTGGGCGTGCCATTGCCCACTGGCGTCCTGCCCGACATCCAGTTCGCAGAAAGTGGCGCCCTTGATTTCGGCGGCCGGCCGGTGGCGCGGCACATCGATTGGTTCGCCCCAGGCGGTGGCGTGCAGCGTGTGGTCTTCGACTTCCGGCGCGATGCTGAGGGCGATTGCCACGTCAAAGCGCGAGAACAGCAGTTTGCGTGTCGCCATCTCGTAAATCAGCGCGTTGAGCCAGTCGATCAGCAGCACTTCGATATCCGGCGCGGCGCACTCGATTTCCAGCGATTGCCGCGCCGCGACCATTGCCGGGTCGCAGATCACGGCAGTAAGCGCCAGCGCAGCCCCGGCGAAAGCTTCGTCGATCGTCGCGCCGATCCCGCGGATGCCGATGTCGGCTTCGTGCGGGAAGGTCTGCCATGCCATCAGCGCCCCCTGGCCAGCAGTTGTCGCAGTTCGGGCAGCGGGCGTGTGTTGAGCACGTCGGCCGCACTGAGCCAGCCGCGTCGCGCCTGCCCGACACCGAAGCGCAGGTTGGCGAAGTCCTCACGGCTGTGCGCATCGGAGTTGATGGCGACCAGCACGCCTTCTTCTCTGGCGATCCGGCAGTGGGTATCGAGCAGGTCGAGGCGCTCGGGGTGGGCATTGAGTTCTAGGTAGCAGCCGCGTTGCCGTGCGTGGCGGATGATGCGCGGCATGTCCACATCGTACGGTGCGCGCTTTTCGATCAGGCGGCCAGTCGGGTGCGCGAGCAAGGTGAAGTACGGATTGTCCATGGCGCGCAGGATGCGTTCGGTCTGGTGCGCGCGAGGCAGGTCGAAGCGGCTGTGCACCGCGCCGATCACGATATCGAGCCGGGCGAGTGCGGCGTCGGGCAGGTCGAGTCCGCCGCTTTCGAGAATGTCGACTTCGATTCCCTTGAGCAGCACGATGCCTTTCAGCCGTTCGTTGATGCGGTCGATTTCGTCGCACTGCACTTCGAGGCGCTCGGCGTCAAGGCCGTGCGCCATGGCCAGGCGTTGGGAATGCTCGGTGATGGCGAGGTAGGAGAGCCCCTGCGCCCTGGCTGCGAGCGCCATGTCCTCCAGCGTGTAGTTGCCGTCGCTGGCACGCGTGTGGGCGTGCAGGTCGCCGCGCAGATCGCTCAGTTGAACGAGTTCCGGCAAGCGGCCGGCGCGTGCAGCGGCGATTTCGCCAC
>CAJAHZ010000356.1 GCA_903939665.1 uncultured Pseudomonadota bacterium
CGCGAGCGCAGGCCAAGGTGCTCGGCAAGATCCGAAAGCACCAGCCAGCCCTCGCCACCCGGCGCGAGGTGCGCCGCCAGCCCGTCGACAAAGCCGCGCAACATGCGGCTTTCCGGATCAAACACCGCAAACTCGATCGGCGAACTCGGGCGCGCCGGCACCCACGGCGGATTGCAGACCACCAGCGGGGCTCGTCCTTCAGGAAAAAGATTGGCCTGCACGACACTGACCTGTGCGCTCAGGCCGAGCCGCAGCAGGTTCTCGCGCGCACAGGCCAGCGCACGGGGGTCCTGGTCGGTCGCCACGACTCGCCGAACACCGCGGCGAGCCAGCACCGCAGCCAATACCCCGGTTCCCGTGCCAATATCAAAGGCCAGATCCTGCGCAGGCAAAGGCGCCTCGGCGACCAGCCCGATGTATTCGCCGCGAACCGGGGCAAATACGCCATAGTGCGGATGGATGCGATCGCCGAGCGCCGGCACATCAACGCCTTTCTTGCGCCACTCATGCGCGCCGATCAGCCCCAGCAACTCGCGCAGCGACGCGACAAAAGGGGCGTCCGCCGGGCCATAGGCCTCCAGACAAGCCTGCCGAACGTCAGGCGCACGGCGCAGCGGAATCGCATAATCGCCATCGAACGGTAGCAGCAACATCCCCAGCGTGCGCGCGCGCTGCGACTGGGCAAGCCGATGCCGGTTGAACGCCTCAACCCGCGCCGCGACCGCGGTACCGACCGGCCCTGCCGCCTTGCGCGGCTTGCGGTCAGCGCGCCGCGCCATGGCCTGCAACAACTGGCGCGCGTTCTGGAAATCACCCCGCCAGAGCAGGGCGCATCCTTCGCAGGCCAGACGATACGCGGCATCAGCCGTCATCAGGTCATCGGCGATCACCACCCGCTTGGGCGGCGCAACACCGCTCTCCGAGCGCCAACGGGCGGAGCGGGACTCGCCCGCCTCGGTCCAACGGATAAGCGCCGGGAAATCTGCGGCTCCGGTCACAACATCAAGATCGACAATAATGGCACCTTCAAGGGAAAGACAAGCAGCCAGCGGCGTGCATGGCGGAAAGCCAACTATAATCTGCACATCATTTTATCAGGGGGATTTTCTCATGTCGCTCGTACCCTGCCGCGCTTGCGAACATCAGGTCGACACCTCAGCACTCGCTTGCCCAAAGTGTGGCGCAACCGATCCGGCGAAATCAATCAGCCGCCAGCAACGCAATGGCCGCACCCTGCTCATCCAGCTGCTCATCGGGCTGAGTTTGCTGGGTCTGGGTGGGTGGTACCTGTGGAACCACGTGCTGCCCCTGGTCAAGCAACAACTGGTGAAACCTGCCGCCTGACCCCCTCGCTCGCAAACGACAAGCCGGATTTGAAGATGAGTATCCGGTTTCCGTAATTGACCGGCAGCGGTGGGCGACCAATGGCGGAATTCCGCGGAAAAGCTGCTCAGCAAACCGCCAGCTGATCTTTCCACACGGGATTGACGGCACCCGCCCCATGCGCCGACGGCGACCCAGCGTCGCCAGGTGCTGAACAGGACCGCCTCGACAATAACTATGCCGCTGCCTCAAAACAAGTAACGCGGTTACGTCCTTCATTCTTTGACCGATAGAGGGCCTCATCGGCGTTTGCCAACAAGGTGTCAAGATCCGAGCCATGGTCCGGGAATCCTGCAATTCCTGCCGAAAAAGTGACGCGAATCACGAGGTCTCCGTGCTTGACAGGCCTCTTGGCGAGTTCATGCCGCCACTCTTCTACGCGCTGGAATGCCTGCACGGGCGTCATTTTTGGCAATGCAACAACAAACTCCTCCCCACCATAGCGGCTAATGATGTCGCTTTCTCGCCCCTTCTCCGTCAGAATCGTTGTCAGGGCTCTTAGTACCTCGTCGCCGGCTGCGTGGCCATACGTATCGTTGACTCGTTTGAAATGATCGAGGTCCAGCATGACTATGGTCAGCGAATAACCTTCGCGTTTAGCGAGTGACAATTCGCGTGGCACGCTTTCGTCCAGGTAGCGTCGGTTGTAGATGCCGGTAAGTGGGTCACGAAGCACCTGTTCCTGCAGCATTTTCTGGAGCGCCTGTATCTCGCCCAGTTGTGCCTCCAATAGTTGCTTGGCTTCCCTCTCGCTCTCTTCGAAATGCTTCCTCTGGGTGATGTCCCTGGCAATATTCGACGCACCGATCACTTTGCCGGTTTCGTCAAAAACGGGTGAGATAGTCATTGAGATATCAATCAGTCGCCCATCCTTGCAACAACGAACTGTCTCAAAATGCTCGACTCTTCGGCCTTCTGCGATACGCGCCAGAATTTCAGGTTCTTCGTTCAGTCGACCAGGCGGGATAAGAATTTTCATCGACTGGCCAATCGTCTCTTCGGCTGTATAGCCAAAGAGATTTTCGGCGCCGGCGTTCCAACTCTTGATGATTCCTGCCAGGGTCTTGCTGATGACTGCATCATCCGTCGAATCCACGATGGCCTTGGCATGGCGCAATTGCAATTCATCTCTTTCAGCTTGGCTCAGCAAACGCAACAGGAAGCCGCCAAGCATGATAGAAAGTGCCAGGAAACCTGAAGCCATCCCAACCGTCCGATAAGCCTCCCCCGTCCAGCCGGACAAGTAGTCTTCCTTGGCCACACCAACGAGTACCATCATGGGCACCGTGGACAAGCGACGAAACGTCGATATCCGTTCAAATCCGTCAGCGCTGGCTGCAGTGACGTAAGTCGTCACCTGTTGGCCAGTCTCAAATATCTGACGCAGTTCCCTCGACACCGTATTGTTGCCAATCTGACCAGCAGGCTTATCAGGAATGGCGGGGAAACGGGTGATCAACCCAAGATTTTCATCCCGCAGATTCAATGTTCCTTTCGGGCCAAGGTCAAACTGCGAAAGGATTTTGTAAAAGTGGTCAACAGCAATTGGCGTCGAGATAACGCCAGCGAATCGGCCGTCGGGATGGTTGTAACGTTGTGCAAAGCCGACGATATACTTCTTGGCAACACGGCCAATCACCGGCTTCGAAATCTGCGGGATACGATCCGTATGATCGCGGTGGTAGATAAAATAATCGCGGTCCGCCCAACTGGTTCTCGCTTGCTTGTTCAGCCCCTTGCCCAGGATAACAAGGCCATCCGCATTGGCCACTCGAAACGCCTCGACTTCCGGCAGGCGCTCTTCCTGCTTAGCCAGGAATGCAGCCATGGCGACCTCGTCAATGCCCTTGCCGGCAAGCTGGCGTTCGAGTTCGTCAGCCACAGTGCGCAACGCCAAGTCAATCTTTTCGATGCTGCTGGAAACGTTTTGATCAACTGCACCGGCGATGCTCTGAGTCAGGGCCTCGGCACGGCGTTCATAAAGCAGTCGACTGTGGTAAAGCGAATCCCCGGCAAGGATAAATACAAGGAGATTCAGGCAGGCAAGTCCAATCACCAGAAATCTGCGGAGTCGCAGTGGGGTCGGCAGCTTGGGTGTATCGCTGTCTGTTGTGGGCACTGATTGAGTCATCTGTCTTTGACTGACGCATTATCTCGGAGTTCAAAGATTACAGGCTGCTCATGAGTCTGCTTTCCGATTATCGGTTGGCACACCCTCCGATTCGCAGTCAGGTGCAAGAAACCAGAAGGCTGCAACTCCTTCGCATGGTACGCCCTACGCCTGCTCAGAGTCTCGGGTTCATTTGACCGAATGGCGGAGTCTGCCTCGGGCAAGTCTTTTGAACGGTGAGTATTCCTTGCTTCTGAGCGTCGGCGGTTGGTCGGCAGCTTGCCGGGCATCATGTCGCATCCGCTGGCCGTATCACCGCGCGGCTGACCACCACGCTGAAAAGCGCGGCAACTCTGAGCCAATCGTCGCTTCCGAGAAGTTCAGGCTGAAATCGATGCTGAGATTTCGCTTGCAACAACAGAACGACCGTTCTATTATGTACCCATGTCCAGTTCGCAAACAAAAACATCCAAAGGCGAGGAAACGCGCGCCGCCATCCTTGATGCTGCTGTCCAGCACGCAGGCATCGAGGGCTTTGACGCGCTGACCATCGGCACGCTGGCGACCAAAACCGGCTTGTCGAAGAGCGGTCTGTTCGCGCACTTCGGCTCCAAGGAAGAATTGCAGATCGCCACCCTCGACGAAGCCGTGCGACGCTACACTGAGGTTGCCTTCATGCCCTCGCTCAAGGCCCCGCGTGGCTTGAAGCGACTGACCGCGATGTTCGATAACTGGCTGCACTGGACCGAAAGCTGCGGCTTGAAAGCCTGCCCGATGATGTCGGCCAGCACCGAGTTCGACGATAAGCCGGGCGCCATGCACGACGCGATCGCGCACCATATGCAGCGGCTTAATCAGGAAATCATGCGCAGCGTGCAGACCGCCATTGAGACCGGCGAACTGGCGGCAGACACCGATCCTGAGCAGTTCGCATTTGAGTTGTTCGGGATCATTGCCTCCTGCTACCGTTCGCGAAATCTGTTCAAGGACGGCAACGCCAATCGCCGCGCTGAACAGGCGTTCAAGCGACTGCTCGCAACCAGCTTGGCGACGGCGCCCGCCGTCGATGCCAACAGCAACCTATCTTTTCAACGCCCAGCCGGTTAAACAAGGAGACTGTCATGGCACACGCCAACACGAGCTTTTCTCAAGCACAAATAAGCACGATCGTTCGTTCTGCACTCATCCTGCCGGCACTCCGCGCCAGCATCCGCGCCGCGCTTGCCGTCGCACCGGCCTGGCTGGCGCGCACCGCTGCACGCCGCTTCATTACGCCACCCCGTCACGCGCACACGGCCCCCGAACTCCTCGCTTTGCAACGCGCACGCCCGCTGTCGATTGCCTCGCCGATGGGGCAACTTGCGGCCTGGCAATTCGGCGAACGCGGGCGCCCGGTCGTGATCGCCAGCCACGGCTGGGGCGGACGCGGCGCGCAGTTTCGTGAATTCGTTCCGGCACTTGTCGCAGCCGGCTTTCAGGTGTGGCTGTTCGACCATGTGAGCCACGGCATGAGCGAAGGGAGCGAAGCGCCAATTACCGATTTTGCCCGCGGCGTCGCCAGCGTTGTGCGCGCCGCCGAGTCTGACGGCGCAGCGCTGGCCGGGCTGATCGGTCATTCGCTCGGCTCGGCGGCGATCGGCATCGCGCTGCGTCATGAATTGAAGGAGCGCACCGAAATTCGCGTCGTGCAGATTGCCCCGCCCGGCTCGCTGATTCGCTATTCGCATTTCTTTGCGCGCATGCTGGGGCTGCCCGAGCGGGTACGCGCAGCGATGCAATGGCGACTCGAACAGCGCATCGGCGTCGAGTGGCAGGAATTCGAACTGCCCGGCGCGGTTTCACGATTCAGTCAGAAGGCGCTGGTCATTCACGACGAGCACGACACCGAAGTAGCCATTGAAGAGGGTCTGGCGCTAGCCCGCGCCTGGCCCGACGCCCGCTTCATGCGCACCGCCGGGCTCGGGCACCGCAGACTGCTGCGCGATCCAGAGGTGATCGCCGCGGCGGTAAATTTTCTCGCCGACCGGGTCAGCTTCCCGCGGCCACCGGGCAATCAATCCTCGTCATTACCGAGGCCGGCACCACTTTACTGAGACGCCCAGCCCGCGCTCGCCTGACCGGGCTTTCTTGCGTCAGGCGGCGGCGAATCGTCCGCGCAGATAAGCGATGATTTCACCGGATTCATAGAGCCACTGGCTGTTACCCGCCTGATCGGTAATTTTCAGACAAGGCACCTTGGCTTGCCCGCCGCCGCGCACGAGTTCCTCGCGGTTTTTCCCTTCGTGCTGCGCATCGAGCCGGTCGATCTGCAGCGACAAGCGACGAACCTCCTGCCGTACCTTGATGCAGAACGGGCAGGTCTTGTATTGATAGAGGACGATGCCCCGACACGCCTGATCCACCTTCTCCTGCAATGCGGGCTGGCGCTTGACGCCTTTCGGCCGGGCCAGCATTTCCCAGAGCAGCAGCAGGGGGCCAATGATGAGGCGCAGCGTTTTGAAAAACATTCTGAAAACAAATTTCATGTCGATACCTAAAATGGAGGGAAGCTAAAAGCCGCTGATCAGACCGGACGACGCGCAAATGGTTCGCCGGACCTGCAAGATCAGGGGCGGTACAGCAGGATTCTTGCCCACGGCGTATCCGGCGTTTTCATCTTCCAGATGTAGGCATCAAGGAAGTAGTGGGTCGCCTGCGGCAGCGTGAGCAGCGGCACCAGCACGATCAGCCAGTCGTCGCTGGCCGGCAGCATGGCCTGAAAAGGCGCGAAGAGCGCAATATGCTCGCGCCACACCCAGCCATCCCACAAACCCTCCTCGACATACGCGACGAGCAGCAACAGGCCGCTGAAAACGGGCAGCGCGCGCAGCGAAAACAGCTGACCCAAGCCTTGCCAGTACCAGGTCGCCAGCCCCATTTTCTGCTGGTGATGGCCATAGACCCAGACCAGCGCCATGTAGGGAATGCCGTGCGCAACGACATTGACCGCGGTGAACGCCAGATCGTTATCGAAGCTGATGATGCCGACCCACCAGGAAAGCGCTGTGCCGGCCACCAGCAGTTGCTTGGGCAGATTGAAAAAGTGCACTTGCCGCCACGCCGCCGCCTCTTTCAACACATAAGCGATGATTACCAGCGCATAGACAACGCCGCTGGCGGTTGCCAGCCAGGGCAGCGGCCAATGGAAGAAATCGCCCTCCGTGAACCAGGTAATGGCCTTGCGGTGCGTATGCCAGTAAATCAGCGGATACAGGGTAGCGAGGTAGATCAGCGCCATGTCGATGCGGCGCGCCCACAGCGGCTTGTCGCGCTCGCCACGACAGTAGAGCATGAAGAAGCCATATTGCTGGCGAACAAAATGAAACACCGCGCCGTAGGCCAGCACGCGCCAGAACAGCGCCGCATCGCCGAGCGCATAGATGGCGCAGCCGACGAACAGCAGTGCAACGGGCGTCAGCAGGTAGAGGCGCGGTCGCGCTTCAATCTCGGCGTGGTCGAAGTAGGTGCGATAGAGCGTGCTGTAGACATGGCTGACATCGACGCCCATGACCAGTACCGCCCACAACCATTCGGGCGTCTCGGCAAGGCCATCGGCGTAGCCGGAAAAACACAGCACAAGCACGGTAATCCAGAACGCCGGGCCGACAATCCAGAGCAGATCAAAGCGTGCGGAAGCCAGCCAGGGTTGCGCAAGGGCGCTTACCGGTGCGCCATCGGCCACTACAACGCGCAATCGGAGTCCGTGAAATGCAGGGCGTTTCGTCCGGCCGCCTTCGCCTCGTACATGGCCACATCGGCGCGCTTGAGGACGTCGCCGACGGTTTCCCGGGCTGCCCCGAACAGGGTGATGCCGATACTTGGCGTACTACGGTAATCATGACTCGCCAGGCAGTAAGGCTGGCCGAGCCGTGCCAGCACCTTCTCGCCGACGGCCTTGGCGTATTCGGCTGCCTCCAGCGCATTCTCGCTAAGATCTTCCAGCATCACGACGAACTCGTCGCCGCCGAGCCGGGACGCCGTATCGCCCTCGCGCACGCAAGCCACCACCCGTTCGCCCACCTGCTGCAGCAGCAGATCCCCCTTGTCGTGACCCAGCGTATCGTTCAGCGTCTTGAAATTATCCAGGTCGATAAACAGCACCGCGCCCAGGCGTTTTGTCCGTGAGCTGAGCGCCAGCGCCTGCTGCAGACGGTCAAGCAGCAGACGACGGTTGGGCAGGCCGGTCAGCGGATCGTAAAACGCCAGGCTCCTCATCTCGTCTTCTGCGGCCTTGCGCAACGTGATATCCAGCAGCGTGGCGACATAATGCGTCACGGTGCCGTCCTGTCGCTTGACCGCCGTAATGGTCAGCCATTCCGGATAGAGCTCGCCCCCCTTGCGACGATTCCAGACTTCACCCTGCCACGCGCCGTTCTCCACGATGTCGCGCCACATCTGCTTGTAGAAATCCGCATCATGGTGTCCCGAACTGAGCAGACGCGGCGTCTTGCCGATCACGTCTTCAGCCGTGTAACCGGTGATCGTGGTGAAGGCGCGGTTCACCCGGAGGATGACGGACTTCTCGTCGGTGACAAGAATGCCCTCCTGCGACTGGAAGGCGGTCGCGGCAATGCGCAACTCTTCTTCCGCCTGGAGGCGCGCCATTTCCGCCTGCTTGCGCTCGGTGATGTCGCGAATGTAAGCGGTGAACAAATCCTCGTCATTCTGCCGGATGGCGGTGATCGTCAATTCGACCGGAAACTCGGAACCATCGCGGCGCAAGGCGGTGATCTCGACGCGCTGGTTCATGATGTGCGTCTTGCGCGTCTGCACGAAGCGGGAAAGCCCGTCATGGTGGGCGCATCTGTGCTGTTGCGGAATGAGGATATCGGCCATCGGGCGACCAAGAATCTCTTCCTTCTTCCAGCCAAAAATCGCTTCCGCCGCCGGATTAAAATCGATCAGCCGCCCCGCAGAGTCGATGCTGATGGCGCCGTCGAGCGCCGAATCGAGCGTTGCCTGCAAGCGCACGGCGATTTCCTGCAGTTTTTTCTCCGCCCGCTTGCGCTCGGTGATGTCGGTCAAGGTGCCGACGTAGTGGCTGACCGTTCCGTCACCCCGCTTGACGGCTGTAACGATCAGCCAGTCGGGGTGAATCTCGCCATTCTTGCGCCGGTTCCAGATTTCTCCGTGCCACTCTCCGGTGCGCTTAATGCCATCCCACCTCGCCGCATAAAAAGCATCATCCTGAACGCCGGAGCGCAGCAGATTCATGCGGTGCCCTACCGCATCTTCGGGGGTGTAACCGGTCGATGCGGTGAAGGCATGATTGATCTTGAGAATCACATTATCGGCATCGGTCACCACGATGCACTCCTGCGACTCAAACGCGGTTGCCGCAATGCGCAGTTCTTCCTCGGCCTGCTTGCGCAAGGTGATATCAAGCTGCGTTCCGGCGGCACGCAAGGGCCGGCCCTCGCCATTGCGCTCAACCACCTTGCCGCGATCAAGCATCCACACCCAGTGCCCTGCCTTGTGGCGCATCCGGTACTCGAATTCATAGGCCGCGCAGAGCCCCTTCAGGTGGGCCTTGACGGCCGCCTCGACGGATGGCAGATCATCCGGATGGGTCTGCCTTCTCCAGCTCTCGATATGCGGCTCGACTTCCTGCAGGGTGTAGCCAAGCATGGCGCAAGTGCGCTCGTTGATCGTCAGATGGCCGCTGCTCAAATCCCAGTCCCACAGGCCAAGATCGGCGCCACCCAGCGCCAGCTCGAGACGCTGCTGCGTTTGCGCCAGTCCCAGTTCAAGCTTCTTGCGTACCAGCGCGTGCCGCACC
>CAJAHZ010000357.1 GCA_903939665.1 uncultured Pseudomonadota bacterium
ATAGCGCACACCACGCCGCAACTGATCCAGCGCCTCGTCGGTCGGCTCGCCTTCAAGCTGCACCCAGTAGGTTTTCGGCAGCTTGTGGCGCGGCTCGGCGATCTTCGCCTGCAAGGCGCCATCATCGGTAAGCAGCAACAAACCTTCGCTATCTGCATCGAGCCGGCCCGCCACATAGACGCCGGGAACGGTGAGCAAATCAGCCAAGCCACGCCAACGCCCCTCCGGCGTAAACTGGCTGAGAAAGCCATAGGGCTTGTTGAGCAGGACAATGCGTGCCATCAGCAACGGCGCTTAATGGGAGGTTCCCTCGGAGCGCGTTATCTTGTTCCAGACGTTGTATTTGCCAACGGGTTTCTTCGCGGGGATACGCTTCACTTCCTTGAGCGTTTTCGCATCGATCACGACCAGCGCGCCATCCATCTCCCACAGACTGGCCAGCGCATAGCGACCATCACGGGTGAATTCGACATGAGCCAATGTTTGCCCCGGCTCGGCCTTGAATTGATGGACGACCTCCAGCGTTTGTTTGTCAATCACCTGCAGCACGTTCCTGTTCTCTTTGCTCATCATCGAATCGGTGAAGGCATAACGGCTGTTCTCATGGCTGCGCATGAAGAAGCCCGGCCCCAGCGTCTTGATCTCCTTGATTTTCTCAAACGTATCCAGGTCGATCACCGTCACCAGCCCCTCGTTCAGGTTTGGCGAGGCCATCACCGTACGCAGTTTGCCCTGCGGGTCTTTCCATTGCCAGGTAATACCCGAGCCCAGATGCGGCATTCCCGGCATGTCCAGATCGGCGATTTTCTTGCGCCCGTCGAGGAAGATGACCTGCCCCTTGGCGGCTGAACGCGACGTTCCCAGAATAAAGGCATTGTTCTGCGTAAAGAAAAAATCATCAAGATAGTCTTTCAGCAGCGTTCGGCGCGGGTAGAACATGCCCGGTTTGAAATCGCCTTCCTGATACTGAAAATCGTGCACCAAACCTTCGTTGACCGGCTCGGCATCGGGGTCGTAGCTGATCTCCCAGGCTTCGGGAACATCCTTGAGCGCGGCGACAAAGCTCTTGCGCGGCGCCGCGTCATAAACCGCCGAAACGCGCGACGTCTTGTCGCCCGTGGCGTTCACGGTCGGCAGAATCTTCACCAGGCCGAGGTCTTTTGCGTCGAGCAGAACGAGGCTGTGCGGCAGATAATTGGCAACCATTACCCACTTGCCGTCGCCCGACACCGCCGCGTTGCGGGTATTGAGTCCGGCGCGTATCTCGGCCACCACCTTCAAGTTGTAGATGTCGTATTTGGTGATCCAGCCGTCGCGCGAAGCAAAATAGACGAAACGACCGTCCGGCGAAAATTTTGGCCCGCCATGCAGCGCATAACGGCTGGGGAAGCGATGCAGTCGCTCAAGCTTGTCGCCATCCAGAACGGAAACGTGGTGATCGCCCGTCTCCACAACGATAAACAGGTTAAGCGGATCGGCACCCCGCAGGCCGGGGCCTGGCGTGCTCGGCCAGCTTTCGGCCTGCGCGTCGACAATTTGCGAAGCGCGAATTTCCGCTTCAGCCCAAACCGGCGCCGGCACCACCTTCGTGTAGATCCAGTCAACGAGCAATTGCGCATCCTCAGGCTGCAGCTTGTCGCCAAAACCCGCCATCTGCGTCGCCACCCGCCCCTCAAGGATGACCTTGAGCGCTTCCGGCTTGCGCAGGCGCTCGAGATTTTCCGGCAGCAGCGCCGGGCCGACGCCACCGAGCCGGCCCTCGCCGTGGCAGGCAACGCAGTGCTGCTGGTACAACTCGGTCACCTCCGCCGCCCCGGCCAAGGCCATCGCGCTGGAAAAACAGGTGGCGAACAGCCACAGACGGCAGTTCATCAGGCTCTCCGAATTTTGATGTAGGGGGTTACGGTCAGGCGCTCGCCACCGGGAGCGACGCCGATTTCTTCGTCGTCAAGGTAGCAGCCGGGATCTTCGGCCCATGGATCGCCGGTCAATTGCTGGGCGCGAACACGGGTGTTGCCGTTGCAGATATCAAAATGCACGCACGCGCCACACCGCCCGGAGACTGTGCGAGGGAATTGTTTGAGGCCGGCGAGCAGCGGATCCGAGGTATCCGTCCAGATTTCCGAGAAGGCGCGCTGGCGAACATTGCCCAACGTGTGATGCCACCACATCGTGTCCGGATGCACATTGCCAAGATTGTCGATGTTGGCGACGTTCACCCCGGAGGAATTACCGCCCCACTGTGCCAGCTTGGCACGCACGTGCTCGGCCTTCTCAGGGAAGTTCTTCTGCACCCAGTAAAGGAAATACACGCCGTCCGCATCATTGTTGCCGGTCGTGAACTCCTTGTGCAGACCACGCTGCTGATACTCCCAGCAGGTGTCGAAGAGCAGATCCATCGCCCAGCGCGTCAGCTTGTGCTGGGCGTCATCCTTACGGTTCTTGTTGCCGCGCCCGGCATAATTAAGGTGCGAAAAATAGAAGCGATCAATCCCTTCGTCCTCAACCAGCTTGAGCAGCCCCGGCAGGTCATGCGCGTTATCCTGCGTCATTGTGAAGCGGACGCCGATCTTCAGCCCGAGATCACGGCACAGGCGAATTCCCGCCAGAGAGGCCTCGAAGGCACCTTTCATCTGGCGGAATTTATCGTGCGTATCCCTGATTCCGTCGAGCGAAATGCCGACGTAGTTGAAATCGCATTCGGCAATCCGGTCGATATTGCTGCTATTGACCAACGTTCCATTCGACGACAGGCCGACATAAAAACCCATCGCCTTGGCGCGTTTGGCGATATCGAAAATATCCGGTCGCAGCAGCGGCTCACCGCCTGAAAGAATCAGCACCGGCACACGGAAGCGCTTGAGGTCATCCATCACCGTAAAGATTTCGTCGGTGCTGAGTTCACCAGGGAAATCCTTGTCGGCAGAAATCGAGTAACAATGTTTGCAAGTCAGATTGCAGCGCCGGATCAGATTCCAGATGACCACCGGCGCTGGCGGATTCCGCTTTGCCGCCATCGGGGTCGGCGCGGCGATTTCCTGCATATATTGGGAAATACGGAACATGGCAAAGCCCACAAAAGAA